>JAISDV010000186.1 GCA_031264545.1 Oscillospiraceae bacterium
GAAAAACAGCAAAACCGGATATAAAACCGGCGTCTTGGCGGCGGCGTTTATCCCCGTCCACAAAAAGCCCGAAAAAAAGAAGTTCACGGTAAAGATAAGCGCGCCGAGCAAATAACATACACTCGCGGACAAAACGCCGCCCGCCTTGCCGAGCTTTATATCGTAAAAGGCATTCACGGGATGACGCAGCACATAAAAACCAAAGCGCATGTCACGCAAAAACCGATTTTTTACGGGCGGTTTTTTCTTGTCCCTGCCCCGCTTCACCCTTTTGGCGGCAAAAGAAGCCAGCAGGGTTATAACGATCAAAGCAAAAGCATAGGGCAGCACCTTGCCTATCTGGCTGTTCCGCACCTCCCAGTAAGCTTCGGAATAGCCGTCCTTGTCGCCCGCTTTTTTGAAATACGCCGCGGCATCGGAATAATTATGCAGCTGCAGTTGGTTTTTGCCCATATAGGCGTAAAAAACGGCGCCGGAGCTTTGCGCGCACAGCGAAGCGAAGGTGCGGAAGCTCTCGTAATAGTCGCCGTTCTGATACTGCGCGGTACCCGCGTGATAGGAAGCGGCAAAAGGCGTCTGCGTATAAATCTGTATAATTCCGCGCTCCTTATCCATCACATAGAGGTTGAAGTTTTCATCGGCGCATATCCCGGAGGCCACGGTGATCAGCCCGTTTCTCTCGCTGTTAAGCGCGTACCCGCCGAAGGTGAATACCAGGTCGCCGGAAATATCGTATTCAAATATAAACCCCGTCTCGGTTACGGCGAATATCTCGCCCGTCCCGCCCACTGAAACGTCGCAAAAATTCAATTCGTCGTGCATGGCGCCCAGCAGATTGCCGCCGCCGACCGAATGCTTTTTGAGCGCGTCGCCCGACACGCCCTGGGTCAGCGTGTAATTTATGCCCTTTTCGTCCTGCGCAATATTCGCAAAGGTGAGCGGGATCTTCCTGAACAGCTTCTCTTTTTGCGCCTTCGTAAAAAGCTTGTCCTCTATGAGCTCTAAAAGCGTTACCGGAACGTTGTTATACCCCGTATAGCCTAAAAATTTTCCGTTTTTGTCGAGCTGGATAAGCCCGTCATAGTTTCCCTCGGACACGATCGTTATGATCCCGGCACTGTCCACGGCAAGCTTTCGCGGCTTGTAGCTGGCGTCCGCGCCGAACGAAATGTCCGCCGGACGCGGATATTCACGCAAAAGACCACCGTCCCGGCCAAAAACAAAAACTTTTTCGCTCGCCGGGTCGGCAACGAACACCTCATCCCCGCGGCTTACGAAAACGCCCGCGGGCGCCTGCAAAAGGTCCTCGCCGATGACACGCGTCTCACGCGTCGCCAGGCTGATACAGACAATGCGCCCGTTCAGCGCATCGGCTACGTAAAGCCGGCCTCCGCGGTAACAGATGTCCTCCGCGCCTTTGATCGGAGCGGACTTGCACAGCGTGCCCGCCGGAAGATAGGGATCGCTCACCCGCTGCCACGAAGCGTCGGCTGCGAGCGTGTACGCATATGATACGGCGTTGCCGTTATCGAACGATAACGCAAGGGCGCCGCTGCCGCCGCAAAGGACCGCGATGACCGCCAGACAAAGACAAAACAGTTTTTTCATTTGATACCTGAATGCGCGACCGTGTTGAGAACGCGCGCCTGTAAAATGATAAACAGCACGATTCCGGGAACAATCAAAATCAGGGACGCGGCGGCGGATACGCCCTGCGCGGACAGAGACGCCGTGTTTGCGCTCACCGAGGAAAGATAATACGCAAAGGATTTTATCCCTTCGTCGCTGATGAAGTATTGCGACGCCTCGACGCTGTTCCAGGCGCTTTGGAAGGCTAAAATGGCAACGGTAGCCAGCGCCGGCATAACGATCGGCATGACGATTTTGAAGAGGATCAAAAATTCGCTCGCGCCGTCTATCCTCGCCGCTTCGATGAGCGACAGCGGAACGCCGTCGATGAATTGCTTGACCAGAAACACCGAAACCGGCATTGCGATAAGCGGCAGGATCTGCGAAAGGAAATTATCGGTCAGTCCCAGGTTTTTGATGATCAGAAACCGGGGGATCGCCACCGCGACGGGAACGAACATCAGCGCCGTCTGATTTGCGGCAAGGATGCCTTTTTTCCCGCGAAAGTTCTTTTTAGAGAGGACGTAGCCCGCCGAGAGACTGATCAGCACCGCCAGGAAGGTGACGGCCAGCGCGATAAGAACGCTGTTGACCAAATAGGACGACACAGGCGTCACGGACTGCGAATCCAGCAAAAACAGACGCTTGAAGTTATCGAGCGTGGGGTGCAGGGTGATAAACTGCGGCGGATACGCATTTAATTCATTGGTGGATTTGAAAGCGTGGAAAATCACATACACCAGGGGCAGCAGCATGACCAGTATAACCGGCGTCAGAATAATATAAAATTTCAGCAGACCCTTTTTCTTTTTCATCAGTCTTTGTCCTCAAACAGTTTATAAGCGCCGCGTGACGACAGCCAAACGAAAATCAGGAGCACCACGCACAGCGCCGAGGCATAGCCCATCTCGTAGCGCAGGAAGCCGTAATCGTCGATATGGTTGATGATCAGCTGGCCGCCGTAGCCGGGCGTCGGATTGCTGCCCGAAAGCATCACGCCGAGTCCGGGTGAATTGAACGTGCCCACAAGCGCCATCACCGCGCCGAAGAGCATCTGCGGACGCATCGAAGGGATCGTCACATAAATGATCTCCTGAAACCTGTTTTTTACGCCATCCAGATACGCCGCCTCATAAAGCTCCCTGTCCACGTTCAGCACGCCCGAAAGCATCGCCAAAAAGCCGACGCCCATACTGCTCCACATCGCGACGAAAATCATAATGGGCAACAGGGTCTCACTCGAGGTCAGCCACGCAACAGGCTCGTTCATGACGCCGAGGGAAATCAAGACGCTGTTCAGATAGCCGCCCTTATCACCGGAAAACAGTACGCTCCATATCGTCGCAAGCGCCACCGAGCCGAGCATGGACGGCGAATAAATAATAATGGCCAAAACCGTCCGCAGGGTCTTGCCGAGCTGCGCCAGGACCCATGCGAGCAGAAACGACAGGATATACCCGCCGGGACCGACTATCAGGGCGTAAGTGATCGTGTTGGGCAGAACCTTTTGAAAGAAAATCTTGTCGGCTGTGAAAATATCGATATAGTTTTTTAACCACACAAGCTGCGGCCAGGAAACCGAATCGAATTTTGTAAACGACAGTAAAGCGGACGCCAGGACGGGCAGTAAAATAAACAAAACGAAGCAGGCCAGAAAAGGAAACAGCATGACCCAGTGGGAATACTTATTCAGGAAGGCTTTCATTCAAGTATCTCCTCCGGCTTTTTGTACGTCAGCCCGCGCCGTGCCCTTCCGTTATCGTCCGCGTAGCCGAATTCAAAAAGCTTGCGTGAAAATTCGCGGTTGATGTTCAGCACGGCTTTATCGAGGGCCAGCCTTGCGCTCTGCCCGTCAAGCACAACGCTGCTCCACGCGTCTGAAAGCTCGCGCTCCACCGCATACAGCGCGGGGTGGCGGTTTATTTCTATCGCGTTCGCCCGCTGGTCCCTGATAACCGCCTTATCCTCCCGGGAAAACGCCAATTGCTCAAAGGCTGCGTTATTCGCGGTATTCCATAAATAATCGGCGCCGTAAATGTTCGCGAGGGTGTTTCCAAACTCGGCCTGCGTGCCGGCCGACAGCCACCATTTCAGAAATTCCCACGCCTCGTCTTTTTTGCCGGAGGCCTCCAATATCGCGCAGGCGGTCGAGGCGGTCGTCGTTCCGTTGACGACAGAACCGTCGTCCGCCAAAAATCCGGGCGCGGGCGCTATTTTCCAAAGCGACGATATTTCGGGCGCCGCGTTTTTAATTTTCACATAATCGGAAAACGAGGCGATCCCTATTGGGATCTCTCCGTAACGAAAGCTGTTATAGAAGCTCGCCACGACAGGCTGCACACTGTAAAGCCGGTACAGATCCGTCAGCGTTTCAAAGCCCCTCAGGGCAGCGGGCGAATTGATAAGCGTTGTGTGGCCGTCCTCCGAAAAGAGCTCGCCGCCCGCCTGCAGGATAAACGGCGCCGTTGCGTAAAGGGGCTTGGTTCCCGAAAAACCGGAGAGCTGGAGGTAAAAATTCATAGAAGCGCGGCGGAGCGCGGGCATCATTTCCGCGACCTCGTCCCAGGTCCTCGGCGGCGTCAGCCCCAGGTCGTTCAATATATCCTCGCGATACATCAAAACATAAAATTCGCGCGTTTCGGGCAGACCGTATACCTTGTCCTCCAGAATATAGGGAACGATAGCCTGCGCGTCATATTCGCCTGAAATAAGCGCGCCGAACCCCGCGTATTCCGATAAATCGACAGCCGCGCCGCGGATCCCCAAATCAAACGGCGTGTTCGGCGCCAGCCCCAGCACAACATCCGGCGCGCCGCCCGAGGCGTTTGTCAGCAATATGCGCTGCTCGTTCGACAGCAGAGAAATATCCACCTTAATGCCGGTTTGTTCCGTGAAGGTCTCCGACATCTGCTGCAGCAGCTCGGCATACTGTATGGAGCGGTTGATCCAGACCGTCAGCGCGTCTTTGCCGCCGTCTTTTTTTGAGGAAAGCCGTGAGGAAACGAGCCGCTTTATCCCAAACGCAAGATCCGTAAGCGCGCCCGCGTTTTCTGCCGGCAGGCTGTAATTCTCCCCGTGCAGGTATATCCTGTCTATTCCGACGCTTTGATAGGACAGGACGTCGACCTGCTGCATGAGATAGGACGTACAAGACGTCGTCCCCTCGCTTAACAGCCTGAGGTTTGCCGGAATTTTATCCGGAGCTTCAAGGAGCTTTTCAAGGTTCCCGGCGGCGAGCTTGATTTTAGAGGCCGCCGCAGGCGACGGCTCGCCGATTTGCTCCAACGCGCCGTAAACCGCCAAAAGCCTGTCATAGCAGGACGACAGCTTTTCAAGTATCCCGGGGATATAGCTCTCCACGTCCCAGCTTCTCAGCGCGCTTGCGCCGCTCCCGGACACCTTTTTGATCTGCAGGCCAAGCGACGACAGCTCTTTTGAAATCCCGGAAATTTCACCGATACAGCCGGCAAGGGGCGCGCCGCCGGCCTCTAACAGGAGGGTGTGTTCGCCGGCGGTCAGCGCCACCGGGTCCGTGAGCGTGAAATTCTCGTATTCGCTGCCCGTATAGTCAAACGGAACGCCCCAAAAGTACTGCTCTCCGCCGTCAAAACAGACGTTGATATACGCGGGTATCCCTTCCTTGTAATCCTGCGAATAATGAAAGCTGAGCCTGTATACGCCCGCCGTCTGGACTTGAAAGCTATAAAGCACCTTTTGCCCCGAATTTTTGAACGAATCGGCCGACAGCGTGTTGATCAGGCTTGCGCTGTAGTCATGAGGGCTCAGATCCGCGCGCATAAGCGCGCTTCCGCGTATGGCCGAATCAGACTTTGCCGTATAGCTTTCGCCCTCTATGACCACAAAAGCCTCCCCGGCCGCATCCTGCATGAGCGGCAGGCGCCCTTCGGAGCCGAGCACCGCCGCGCTCCCGACAAGCGTGACCGACAACAGGTCCACATCGACGTCGTTGCTGACAAATGAAATTGTTTGCGCGCCTTTTTCAAAGAAAAACGCAAACGGAAGCGCGGACACGGCGCCCTGGTCAACCGCGTAGTCGGTAATAGCCGTATCGACGGCAAGAGATTTTTGGGGCAGCTCGTTTCCCGAAGCGTCAAACTTACGCGCGCCGGCCTGTGTCCACAAGGAAACTATTTGCGTGGTACAAAGATCCACGGGCGTCCTGAGCGTGAGCGTGGATTTCTGCAAAATATCCGAAGCGGGCTTATAGGTCAGCAAAATGCAATATTCCCCCGACTCGGGAATATCCGCCGGAAGAGAATATTCCTCATCTACGACAAGCGTTTCACTGCACGGCAGGACGATCCCGTTTTCAGGAACGGCATAAAAGGTCGGCACATCAGCGGAAAGCGGCACAGCCTCGGACAAAGCCGCGGCTGATTTTGCCGGCGCGGCGGCAATCAAAACGAGAAGTACCAGGATCAGCGCCGATGCGGCCAGTACAGCCGGCAGCCGATACCGCTTTTTGAGAGAAATTTTAATCATCCGTTCTCCGCTTGGATCTGTTTCATTCTATCGGAAAAGGTTTTATAAGAAACCGCAAAATCGCTGTTGAGTTTATTTTCGACTTCTTTGGCGACGGCAACCGGATCCTCGCCCTTTGCGATACGGTCCTTTGCCGTATAGATCGCGTCGTTCGCGGCCGCCCAATAGTCCGGCAAAACCTTCGAATAGTCGCCCTTGACCGACTGATCCATATGATTGTACATATACCTTACGCCGTCCGGAACATTGACCGCGGCATTAAACTTCTCGGCTACGGCGGGATTTGTGTTGGGCGGAATGGTAAAGCGGCTGGTCAAAACGCCGCCGGAGAGCTGCTGCTCCATTCTTACAAGAAGGCCCTCGGTCCCGAATGTGAAAAACTTCAGTAATTCATAAGCTGCCTGAGGGTCCTTCACGGTTGACAGTATCATGCCGTAGTCTGTGTGAACGATCTGTTTTGATCCTTCCGCGGAAGGCGCGGGTATGGGATAATAATCCCAGTTGAACGTAAACTGGCTGCTCATCCAGGCGTCGTCCCAGGTGCTTTGATTGGCGAAGAGGATCTTCCCCTCCGCCAGGCCGTCGGCCTTCGTTCCGAATTTCTTCGCGTAGTCGTCCTGCCCTCCGGCGCTTACAACAGCGGTGTCGCGCAAATTATCGGCAACAAGGCCGGGATATGCGGCAAGGCCGGAAACGACCCCGACCGCTTCGGTAAACGCGCCGTCGGTCAGATTAAATTTCTGCGCGGCGGGATCATAGCCCCATTGCCCGCTTACGGAGGGCATTTGCTCCATTAAATACTGTTCCAGCGACTCGGTATGGTTTATGCCGGAGGTCGTCGTCGTTGTCGCCTTTTTTGCAAGCTCGGTAAACTCGTCGATGGTCCAGTCATAATCCGGCCTCTGCAGATTCAATTCCTCAAGCAGATCCAAATTGACCACCAGCGCAGAGAATTGCAGCCAGGCCGGAACGGCATAGGTCTTTCCTTCGTAGGAAAAGCCGTCCATAGCCGCGGGAAGAATATAGGCGCTGTCCGGGTCGGCCTGCAGCAACTCGTCAAGCGGATACACCCAGCCCTGAAGCGCGAAATAGGAAAGATTATCCCAGCTGAGCACAACGTCGGGCAGGCTGTTTGCGGTTGCCCACGCCGTCAAAGCGTTGTTGAGGTCGCCCGAATATACCTCGATCTCCACTTCGATATTCGGATACATGACGCTGAAATATTCCAGCAGCTCATCGGTCTGGTCCGCCACCTGGTCGTTCACGGCATATCGGACCGTGCCGGATATATCCTCATGCACAGTCAGATCACCTGTTTCAATTTCCGAGCCGCCTTTTTGCGTATTGCCGCTGCCGCAGCCCGAGAGCAGGGCCAAGCAAAGCACCGGCAAACAAAGCGCAAGGCTGATAATTTTTTTCATAGCTTCCCACCGTTCATATGGCGAATATATTCAATAGGCGTTAATATACGGAAAAATTGCCCATAAAATAGGTGTTTTTAGGATATTGCACATAAATCTTTGCCGTGATCTTCTTGTAAAGTGTCTCGCCGGAATCGACCACGCGGAAGCTTTTCTGCTCGGTCCTGTGCGTGTTTACCGCGGAGCTTTCTTCGGTGAAGTTTATCAGCGCGACGGAGGGACGGAGCGCGGTCCCGACTATTTTTTCTTTTCCGTCGATGCCGGTCGCCGTAAATTCGATTTTTTCAGGCAGGAATACGGCGGCGTCCCGGTCGATCTGCCAGACGATTTCCACGCCGTGCACATACGACGGCGCCTTGAGATCGACGGAAGCCTCGTATACGCTCCCTATGTCGCTGATCCCGAACCAGACGGAATGCGCGGACGCGTCCTCGTTCCAGGGCAGATACGGGCGTTCGGCCGAAAGTCCGGTCGGTATACGCGAGGCATAGGTTGATTTATAGGTCAGGATACCCGTTTCAAACAGGCCCTTTTGCGTGTCGATCGTCGAATTCATAATTCCGCGAAAATGCCTGGTCGGAACAAAGTCCTGCGTCAATATAAACCCACCGACGAAAACCGGCCGCCCGGAGGCCAGGTTTGTATACACGGCAGCGTTGTTTTCCGCGGAATAAAGGCGTATCTCGGACAGGTATACGTCGCGGTATTTCCCCGTAAAGACCAGCGAGAGGTCGCCGCTCACGGCAGCCGGGAGCGCAACGGGTATCCAGACCATACCGGCCGCGGAGCTGTAGTAATCCCTGTAGGGATATACGCAGGCGGCTTGGGTATCCCCGGAGAGCACCTCGAGCTTCTCAGGCAAAAACGCGCCGGAGGCCGGCTGGTGGAGCATGGATATATACACAAACGCCGTATCCAGGCCGGTGGAATTTGTGATGTTCAGGCTGAATTTTGAGGTCTGCCCGTCGGCGGCCTTTGCGATCCTGAGCCAGGTGTCCGGAAGATTTGAAATGTCGCCGACCGCCGAGCCGTAAACGCCGTCATTCAACAGATCGGCGGTGCCCGACGAAAGTACCGCGTTTACGAAGCCGTCTACGGAAAAGCCCGCGCTTGCGGCAAAGTTCTCGCCGAAATCCCGCGGCGCGGGCATTCCCGGCGCCTGCACGGTAAGCGCCGCCGCCGCGGGCGCCGCCGACCGGTTGCCGCTGCCGTCGAAGGCATACACGCTGTAGGTGTAGGTTTTACCGGGGTCCAGGCTGCTGTCGATCACCGTTATCACGCTGTCGTCCGGCTGCGGAATGTCCTTAATGCGGATCGTTTCGCCCGCGCCCTCCTGCCGCCAAAGCTCGTATCCGGCGATGAGCTGGTCGCCGCCGACCACCGTCCTGCTCCAGGAAAGCTCCGCGTCGATCCCGTTCAAGACCGCCGCAAACGACGCGGGCGCCGGGATCGCGTGCGTTTCATACAGCGTGTTCCCGTTATCGACGATGTATTTATAAGCGTTGTAATACGCCCGGTTTATGGGCCAGGCGCCGCTCTTGCCCTCGTCGAGATAGACCAGGGAATGGATCGAAAAGCTGACGTGCGCCGACACATATTGGTCCACCGCGCGCATGTTGCCGGTCAGCCGCTGCATCGTCATGGTGCGGACGCCCGACATGCTGTAGCACTCCGGGTTGTTCCAGGCGGCCGCTTCTCCCTTGCCCTTGGCGTCATGAACCGGCTTTGCGGCGTCAAGCGCCTGCTTCATGGCGCTATACCACGGGGCGAGCGTTCCGGCAACGGTCGATTCCCAGCCGCAGCCGTCCTGCGGCGCGATGATGTCGACGTTTGTCCGCGTCCAGATGTCCTGCAGCAGCATCCGCCAGTCTGCGGTCTCCGCCGCCGTTGCGGCGCCAACGAGCGGCGCGTAGATCAGCGGGGAGATCAGTATGGGAAGCGTCGATTTCGTTTTTATGTACGCGGTGAGCGGCGTATAAAAGTTTTCGATCAAACGGTCCTTCGCCGCGCCCCTGACCTCTGAATTGTTAAACTCAAAGGGCAGATACCAGCCGCCGAGTTCATCCGCATAGGCGGCGCCGAACTGCGTGTACAAATCGTCAAAAACCTGCTCGGAATACGCCGCGTGCGCAGTCAGAAACGTCGTGTCGGCAAAACCCGCGGACTGCGCCGAAAACCACGCGTCCTCGGCGATATGGAGTCCAAGCCAAATTTTCATGCCGCCGAGCGCTTTTGCGGCGGCAAGCGCGTATGGGATCTGCACGCGCTTATTCGTTGTGTCGGCACCCGCCGGGGATTCAAAGGCCGGCTCGAAATAATAGCCTTTATTGGCGTCCGTCTGATACTGCACCGCATATTGCAGCACGACGTCCGTTATTCCCACGGCTTTCAGCTGTGTAAGCGCGGTCAGCCAGTCGTCTGCCGTCCAGGCGGATCCGCCCTCGCCCGTGACGTTTTCCGGTGCGACGAACACACCGCTCAGGGTGGGGACCGCGCCGGAGCCTTCGGCATCGGTGCGCGGCGCCAAGGCGAGCACAGAGGCAGAAACGAGCAGCGCGCTTAGGCAGGTCCGAATAAATGTCTTCATTTTATAGGCTCCAAAATAATTGAGTCGTAGGCGCAATAGCCCCAGTTTGCGGTAATCACGATCGTGTTTGCGCCTTTATTCAGCTCAAACCCGTTTATGAGCGGCGTTGGATGGAGCTCACTGTTTTCCCAGGTTTCCGTGCCGGGCTGACCGGTCTGCCAGACGCCTTTGTTCTTGCCAAGATAAGAGGTCAGATACTTTGTCCCGCCGTTAAGCTGAAAATAATCGCATTTATCGTTGCCGTCGTCGCTTGCGCCGACGACAAAAATCCGATAGCTTCCGGCCTCGGGGACGTCTATGGTCATCACGATTTTCGTGTTGAATAAAAACACCCAGCCCGGACCCGAAAATTGCCCGACCCGCTCTGTGCTGCGCGAGAAAACCGCGCCCTTCTGGTCGAGCACCGCGGTCTCCAGTTCAAACCTGAGCGCCGCTTCCGTCGGTTTAGCGTT
The DNA here is from genome assembly GCA_031264545.1 of Oscillospiraceae bacterium. GTDB lineage: Bacteria > Bacillota > Clostridia > Oscillospirales > Oscillospiraceae > UBA2658. Next base: position 10,593 of record JAISDV010000186.1, read on the forward strand.
TTCCGCCTCCTGCTCGGGATCTGCCACCGTCGTCTCGACGCGGTTGATATCGTATTCAAACTCAAGCGTCAGCGTGTTTTCGGGCGCTTCGGCTTCGTTAACGCGCCCGAAAAAGTCAACGGCGTTTTTATTGGCGTTGTTTTTATACCGCCCATTCCGCGCCGTATTTCCGCGGCTCGCTTTGTCGAGGGACAGGCCGTAGCCGTAATCCATGCCGAGCGGGTCGCCATTTTCGACAAAATCCGTCTCGTCAAAAACACAACCGACAGCCGATAAAAGCTCCGCGCCCGCATAATGGCAAAGTGAGATAAGCGTATTTCTGACAGTCACGCCGGCGCTGTTTTCAAGCGAAATACCGCGTTCAAACGCACAAACGGAAAGGTCCTCTATGACGGAGCCTGTATTGCCGGAAAGCTGTATGCCGGCCGAACCGCTTCTGTACAGCGAGGTGCCGCCCTCGACGACCGTTTTATCCCGGCCCGCTCCGCGAATGACGAGCGCGGTCTCGCCGGACCACGCGATAAACGGCGCGAGTTCCGCCGAATATTCCCCCTCGCAAATATAAATTGCCGGGTCTTCATCAAGCATATCCTCAGAAATAAGACCGCCGTTACCATAGAGAACGCGGCCTTTTTCATATTGGACAGGCGTAATACGCTGTTTTTTCAGCTCTGTCAGCACCGATCCGGGCGTATTCCTGGCGGTCACGACTACGTCATAGTCCGCGTAGATCCCGCGCGGCCCCCGGGATAGCGCGAATACGGCCCCTGCCGCGGCGACAATAAGCGCCGCGGCGGCCAAAAGAATGATTTTACTGTTTTTTGCTGATTTTCCCATGTTTTTTAACCACTACGATACCGACAGTTCCCGCTGCCAGAACGCCCAACACACTGATAATAATTGCCGGCAGTACGCTGCGCGCAGACGCGTTTTCGGCGTCGGCAGGCGTCTCTCCGGGGTCCTCCGCGGGCGCCGGCTCCGCGTCGTCGATCTCTTCGGGCACGTCGTCCGGTATTTCGGCGGTCAGCGGGGTCAGGCGAATGTAGTCGTAGCTCACCCAGTCGCCGCCGCTTTGCGCAAGGGTCACGACATTCTTGCCCGCTTCAAACCAGAAGCCGTCCTCCGGAGGCGTCGTATAAGCATCGGCCTCGGCATCATACGCGATAGGCTCCGAGACGACCCAGTTTGTTTCGTGGGGCGGTGTGATAATAAAGTGTTCCTGCCCGCCGTTGACCTTGAAGGAGGCGCTGCCATATTGATAGCCCCCGTCATCTCCCAGGGTCGAAACCGCGGCCTCGACCTTATACCGTCCACTTTCAGGGACGTTTATCCGCATATCCACGGCGCCGCCGCCGAGCTTCTGATAGCCTGTTCCGCTGTAGCCCGGAATTGATTTGAGCGTCCAGACGCTGTCGGCGACCACGTCGTACGCGTCCTCGGTCTCGTATACCAGGGATTCGCCGTCTATAACCGGCTCCTGCATCTCTTTGTATCCGGCAAGCGCGACATATTGCTTGTCCGGCAGACGGGTCAAAAGAATATAGTCGTAGCTCACCCAATCGCCGCCGTTCTGCGCGAGGGTCACGATATTGGCGCCTTTTTTGAAATAGAAGCCATCCGCGGGCGGTCTGGTGTATTTATTGGTGCTGTAATTATATCCGACGGGCTCGGAGACGATCCAGGTCTGCTCGGTGTCCGGCGTGACGATATAGTGCTCCTGCGCGCCGTTTACTTTGAAGGACGCGCTGCCGTATTGATAGCCCCCGTCGTCCCCCAGGGTCGAAACCGCGGCTTCGACCTTATACCATCCGTTTTGCGGAACGTTAATCCGCATGGCGACGGCACCGCCGCCGAGCTTTTGATAGCCCCTTCCGCTATAGCCCGGAATCGATTTGAGCGTCCAGACGCTTTCCGCCGCGACGTCAAAATATCTCTCGGCCTCGTATTTGAGCGAAGTGCCGGCCGGAGTCGGGTCCTGCGCCTTTGCGGGATCGTCGGGCTCGTCCTCATCCTCCCTGCCGCCCTGCTGTTCGTCGGGCAGGCGGGTCAAAAGAATGTAGTCGTAGCTCACCCAGTCGCCGCCGTTCTGCGCAAGGGTCACGATATTCCTGCCTTCTTCAAACCAGAAGCCGCCCTCCGGCGGGGTCGTATAAGCGTTGTTTTCATAATCGTATCCGATGGGCTCGGAAATGATCCAGCGCTGCGCGGTGTTCGGCGTGATGATATAGTGCTCCTGCTCGCCGTTTATTTTGAAGGACGCGCTGCCGTATTGATAGCTGCCGTCGTCCCCCAGCGTCGAAACTGCGGCCTCGACCTTATACCAGCCGCTCTGCGGGACGTTGATCCGCAGGTCCACGGCGCCGCCGCTGAGCTTCTGATAGCCCGTTCCGCTATAGCCCGGGATCGCGTTCAGCGTCCACACGCTGTCCGCCGCGATGTCAAAATATCTCTCAGTCTCGTATTTGAGCGAAGCGCCGGCCGGGGTCGGGTCCTGCGCCTCCTCGGGGTCGTCGGCAACAAGGGGCGGTCTGTCGCCGCCGCCGTCGACTGGCGGCGGAACGGGCGAGTCGGGCAGGCGGGTCAAAAGAAGGTAGTCGTAGCTTACCCAGTCGCCGCCGTTCTGCGCGAGGGTCACGATATTTCTGCCTTCTTCAAACCAGAAGCCGCCCTCCGGAGGGGTCGTATAATCGTTGTTTTCATAATCGTATCCGACAGGCTCGGAGACGAGCCAGGTCTGCT
>JAISDV010000032.1 GCA_031264545.1 Oscillospiraceae bacterium
CTGTAACCATTGGGATTACAGGGTTTTTTTATGGTGCGCGAGGCGGGACTTGAACCCGCACGTGCATATTGCACACCAGAACCTGAATCTGGCGAGTCTGCCAATTCCACCACTCGCGCGCATGTTGCAGTGCTTAATAATATTAGCATCTCGGGCGGCATTAGTCAAGGACAAATATAGTTTGGTGCAGGACGGCAGCATTTAAGTGAAATCGCAAAGCATTTAGAGTATTTACGGACAGAATTTAAGTATTTACGGCGGAGATTTGACGGCGGAGATTTTCTGTCTGCGGTTAAAATGCGGAGGCGATAACGTTCGGGGCACTTCGTTCATAAACTAGTATGAGCGAGGTGAAAATGTGGTGACCATCAGCTTATGTATGATCGTTAAAAATGAGGAAGAGACGCTTGCGCGCTGCCTTGACAGCGTGAAAGCCGCCGTGGACGAAATCGTGATCGTCGATACGGGCTCCGCCGACCGCACCAGGGAGATCGCAGCCCGCTATACGGACAAAATTTACGATTTCCCCTGGCGCGACGATTTTTCTGCGGCGCGAAATTTTTCTTTTGGCCGGGCGTCGTGCGATTATCTCTTTTGGCTGGACGCGGATGATATTCTGCCGCCTCAGGAGCTTGAGAAGCTGCTTACCCTCAAGGAGACCCTGCCGCCCGGCGCCGCCATGGTGATGATGAAATACCATACCGCCTTTGACGCGGACGGAAACCCCACCTTTACCTACGAGCGGGAACGGCTGATGCGCAGAAGCCTCCGCCCGCTCTGGACCGGCGCCATACACGAGGCCGTCGGCCTGATGGAGCCGCTCATCCATGCCGACATCGCCGTCCATCACAACAAGCTGCATACTGCGGACCCCGGCCGTAATCTGCGCATCTTCGAGAGCATGATCGCCAGCGGCCGGATACTCACGCCGCGGGAGCAATACTACTACGGCCGGGAGCTCTATTACCACGGTAACGATGAAAAGGCCCTCGAGGTTCTCGAAGCCTTCCTGAGCGACGGCTCCGGCTGGCGCCAGAACAGGCGCGACGCCTGCCGTGACACCGCCCGCATCTACCGTGCCCGCAACGAAACAGAACGCGCGCTCACGGCCCTGTTTCGTTCTTTTTTGTTCTCCCGCCCCTGTGCCGAAACCCTGTGTGATATCGGAGAGCTCCTGATGCAGCGCGGGCAATACGAGGCCGCCGTCTTCTGGTATACCTCTGCCGCCGCTCAGGAACCGGATACCGCCGGCGGCGGCTTCATCGCCCCGGACAGCTACGGCTATATCCCCTATATGCAGCTGTGCGTCTGCTACAGCCGCCTCGGCGACCCGGTTCTCGCTCAGGCCTATAATGAAAAGGCCGGCGCGCTCAAGCCCCGGGACCCGTCTTACCTTTATAATAAAAATAAATTTGACGAAGCGCGGCAGGCGGCGGAAACCGCCGGGGACGCGCACGCCGGGTCGTGAGCGCCCGCAGCACGCGGATTTCAGAATATGCTCGGGGAAAGCAGCCGGGATAGCAGCCGGCCCGGTTTTTCTATTTGCAAGCAGAGTGACGCCGCTTGTCAGCTTCGGCGGAAATCCGTCAAAATTCCGCTTGACAATGCAGGGGAAATATGAGAGCATACAAATGCCATATGTTTACTATGGATTTGAGCGGCTCCAAATCAAGCGTCAGGCCGCTTTTAATTTTATTTCAGGGAGAGAAGCCAATGGACCGACTCTGGGAAAGCTTTGCCGCGCTCACCGCCATTGACAGCCCGTCTTTGGCGGAACGTGAATTCTGCGATGCGCTGAAGGCGCGGCTGGAGGCTCTCGGCGCGGAAGCTTACGAGGACAGCGCGGCCGCGCAGATCGGGGGCAGCAGCGGCAATCTTTACGGCTTTCTGCCGGGCGACCTGCCTCTGCCGCCCATCCTGCTCTCCGCCCATATGGATACCGTGGAGCCGGGGCACGGAAAGCGGGCGATACTGCGCAAGGACGGCACCGTCACTTCAAACGGCGATACTGTTTTGGGCGCGGACGACGTCGCCGGGATCGCCGTCATACTGGAAGCCCTCACCCGGCTGCGTGAAAGCGGAGAGTCCCACCGCCCGGTAGAGCTGCTGTTCCCCGCGGCGGAGGAGCGGTACGGCCTGGGTTCCTCCTTTGCGGAGTACGGCCGCATCCGGGCAAAACAGGCCTACACGCTCGATTTAGGCGGAGCTATCGGTGAAGCGGCAAACGCCGCGCCGACCATTCTGTCCTTTGAAATAGCTGTCCGCGGCAAGGCCGCTCACGCCGGCTTCGCGCCGGGGGACGGCATTCACGCGATCGCGGCGGCGGCCAGCGCCATTGCCTGTGTGCCGGTCGGAGAACCGGAGCCCGGCGTCACCGTCAACGTCGGGAAAATCTCGGGCGGTGAGGCCAATAACATCGTCCCCGCGCTTTGCGAGATCACCGGGGAGATTCGCAGCCTCTCTCATGACGCGGTATTGGCGCATTGGGAGAACGTGCGGCATATTTTTACAGAGGAGGCTGAGGCTGCCGGAGCCGCCGTGACCGCGAAGCACCGCTGTGAAATCACCGCCTATGAAACGCCCCTCGACAGCCCGGTCGTCAAACGCTTTGAACGGGCCTGTGGGAAACTCGGCATACCGTCCAACATCCATGCCACGCTGGGCGGCAGCGATCAAAACAACTTCGCGCGGCACGGCATTCAGGGCCTGGTCGTCGCCTGCTCCATGCACGACGTCCACAGCACGCGGGAGTTCTGCCGCCCGGACGAGCTGGAACAATGCGTGAAATTGGTCCTGGCCCTCATTACGGAGGCTTCCCCATGAAGATCCCGTTGCAATATCAGCGGTCCGAATATGACTGCGGTCCGACCGCGCTGCTTAACGCCGTCAGCTTTCTTTTTGATCGAAAAGATATCCCGCCCGACATTTTAAAACATATTATGATGTATTCGCTGGACACCTTCAATACAGACGGCGAGGCCTGCAAGGAAGGCACCTCTCAAATGGCGATGATGTTCCTCTCCAACTGGTTGAACCAGTACGCCAAAATCGGAAGGCTGCCTGTCGCCAGTGAATTTCTCTGCGGAAAGCAGGTGCAGATCGGCGAACATAGCCGGATCGTATCAGCGCTGCAGCAAGGCGGCGCGGTGGTGCTGCGGGTGTGGTACGACTGCGGCCATTACGTGACGCTCACCGGCGTTTCGGGCAAGTCCGTTACACTGTTTGACCCGTATTTCCGCCGGCAGCCGTTCCGGCAGGAGGGGATCACGGCCATCAAAGACAAGCCCTTCGCCGCTAACCGCAAGGTGGACCTGGCCGTGCTCGGGCGTCCGGGCCGGCATCCGTATTCGCTGGAGGAATCAGAAAAGCGCGAGGCGGTCATCCTGTTCAACACCGCCACCCGCAAAACGCCAGAAGACACAATCGAATATTTTTTATAGCTTACAGTGTGCCTGCGGCAAGCATGAAAAAACCGCCCGAAGGCGGTTCAATCTCAATATTTCAATGTGTTTTCGTCAGTTATCGTAAAATCCCGGATGTTCCTGCCGATACGCCGACTCTCTCCTGCCCTGCGCGTCTGTATACCACCCGTATGC
>JAISDV010000125.1 GCA_031264545.1 Oscillospiraceae bacterium
GCTGCCTCTGCTCAAGAGCGGGACGAATACCATAGCCGTCGAGGTGCATAACAGGGATAATACGAGCTCCGACATCTATTTTGATATGAGACTTACCGCGTCGGGCAGCCAGACGCCGCAGACAGCGACCGTGAAGAACACGGTTCTGAATATCGGCACGACCGAGGCTCAGCGCAATATCGTGTGGTACAGCGACTCCGCGGCGGCGGGCGAGGTGCAGCTTGCGCTGAAATCCGCAATGACGGACAACACGTTTCCGGCGTCGTATCAGACCTTCGCCGCCGTACGCACAAATTCCAGCGTCTCCGGCTTCGGTAGCTATAAGGCCGCGGTCACCGACCTTGCCGCTGGCACCGAGTACGTCTACCGTGTGGGCAACAGCGAGGGCCGGTCCGATATTTACAGCTTCAAGACCGGCAGCTTCAGCGGCGATTTCAGCTTCCTCGCCGCGGGTGACCCGCAGATCGGCTCCAGCGGCAACGCGGGCAATGACACCGCCGGATGGACGACGACCCTGAATAAAGCCGAAAGCTGGTTCCCAAATGCGCGCTTCCTTATCTCCCTGGGGGACCAGGTAGAGACGAACAACAACGAGACCGAGTACAACGGCTTCCTGACGCCGGATTACCTGCGCTCCGTGACGCTCGCAACGAATATCGGCAATCACGACAGCAGCGGCGCGTCCAACGGCGTCAACTACAAGGAGCACTTCGGAGTTCCGAACAGCAGCCCGACGCTCGGCCTCACGGGCGCAGGCGGAGATTATTGGTATTCCTACAACGGCGTGCTGTTCATGTCGATCAACACGAACAACAGAAGCACAGCCGAGCACAGCGCGTTTCTGAGCGGCGCTGTCGAGGAATACAAAGCACAGAACGACGGGGCCGATCCGCTGTGGAAGCTCGTGACCTTCCACCACGCGATCTACTCCTCGGCCAGTCACACGACCGACGCCGATATCCGTGAGCGCAGGACAGAGCTTTCGCCCGTGTTCGCGCAGCTCGGTATCGACGCCGTGCTCGCGGGACACGACCACGTCTACACCCGCTCTTACATGATGGGCGGCCAGAACGGCATGACCCCGGTAACCGAAGGCTATACCGCCGACGGCAACGGCCAGTACGCCGCGTACACGAAGACAAATCCGAACGAGACACTGTATATCACCGCAAACTCGGCTTCCGGCAGCAAGTACTATGCGCTCAAGCAGACCGACTTCCAGTTTGTGGCGGCGCAGAATCAGGAGAACACGCCGAATCTCACCAAGGTGGACGTGACGGCGGATACCCTGACCTTCACCACCTACCGCACCGGCGCGAGTAACACGGCGGGAGATGTGGTGGATACCTTCACGCTCAGCAAGGCCCCGGCGCAGACAGCAGACAAGCGCGCGCTGGACAGCCTGGTCACTGCCGCGGCGTCGAAGGCCGAGGCCGAATATGAGGCCGGGAGCTGGACGAAATTCGCCGCCGCGCTGAGCACGGCCCGGGCAGTCAGCCAAGACGACGCGGCCACGCAGGAGGAAGTCGATACCGCGCGGATGAATCTTCAGGCGGCCATGGATGACTTGGCGCCGGTTCAGGCCGGTACCGGCGGTACAGGGACTGCTGTCAACGCCCCGGATGATGGAACGCCGCCCAGCTCCGGCCATCCTTTCACCGACGTCAATGACTCCGATTGGTTCCATGATGATGTGCTGTATGTCTATTCCCGGGGACTGATGGCCGGTACGGCGGCTGATGAATTCAGCCCGCAGACAGCCACAACGCGGGGTATGCTGGTGACGATACTCTACCGCGCGGCGGGGCAGCCTGATGTGAGCGGTTTTGTAAACCCGTTTGATGACGTCACGGAGAACAGGTATTACACCGACGCGGTAAAGTGGGCGGCACAGAACGCGATTGTGAACGGCTACGGGAACGGTAAGTTCGGCCCGAATGACAATATCACACGGGAACAGCTTGCGGCGATACTCTACCGCTACGAGCAATTTTCCGAAAAAATCCCGCCGGACATTGCGGCCGCCAGGGAATTTGCCGATTGGGACAGCATCGATGACTACGCGAAAAGCGCGGTAAACGTCCTCGTCGCGCAGGGGATCGTCAACGGCAGGCCGGGCAAGCAGTTCGACCCGCAGGGAGAAGCGGCAAGGGCCGAGACCGCGGCTATGCTGCACAGGTTCTCAGCCGCGATAAAATAGGGCCTGTTAAAAAACCACGAGTGTACCCCGATCATACCGGAGCTTGTCCGCCGGTATCGTCTCGGGGTACACCCTATATTAGGGATTGTTTAGTTAGATTGTATCACTTGTCAAGCAGCAGTATGCGGATAAGCTTAGCCTTGAGCGGCCGGTTGGATTCAATGCCGAATAATATACCGGCAATAACAAGTGCCGGCAGCAGGACAGGCAGCGACCAGCTCAGAGCGAGCCGCGCCGTCTCATACAGGCCGATGACCGCCTCGAGCGCCGCGGAGAGCAGGCCCGCCGCGCCTATGAAAATGCAGAGCTTTGCAAGCAGAGATACCTTTGCCGTTTTTACCGTTTTAATAAAAGAATAGAGCGCGGCGCTGGCCAAAAACGTCAGAGGCAGCCCGAGCGGCAGCACCCAGTTGGTCGTGTTGAGCATCAGCCCGATGACATACAGATATCCGGCGGTGACCGCGGCGTTCAATACGAAACGCAGGAGCAGCCTCAGCCTTGAGAAAAGCTCAGGTAAAAATAAATATACGAAAACACAGGCCTCGGCGCCCCAGATGTAAGGCCCCCAGTTGACCGATCCGTTATCCGCCAGATCAATGGCCAGGCAGCACAGGGCGGGGATAAGCAGTACGGCCAGCCCGGTCAGCGCCCGCCGCCTGTTGTTCAGCGGCACGCTTTCCATATTCGGGGGATAGGCCCGCCGACTGGGGATCGCTTCATTTTCGCCGCCGCAGACCTGCCATTGGCAGAGAGGACAGGCGGATTCAGTCTCCAGGAGTTCGACTCCGCAATGATAACAATAAGCCATAATCGATGCTTATACCTTTCGTTTGTCTCGTGTCTCAGGGCGCTTAGGGGGACGGCGCGCGCAAACGGGACGTTACCGGCGATTGCTTTCCAGCGCAAGGCGGATACCCATATCTGCCAGCGCGGTGAAAAACGCGTGCTCCACAAGCGGCTCCGCAATGGTTCTCGTTATGGTAAAGCACAGCTTGTCGTTAAAACCGACGCAGGCGCAGGCGGCGGGGTTATGTCCCGCGCCCAGCATAAAACCGATCCGGTCGACATAGCGCGCCATTTCCTCCGGCAAAACGACCAGACCCAGGTTGGAAAGCGTCGTGCTGTTGTACCTGTCGCCGTCCTTCAGGTAGTAGAACTTCATGACCGGGTCCTTCACAAAAAGCGGCGCGGCGCTCAGGAGCCTGTTTTTTTCCGACGCGACATTCGTACTGAACTTTGCCGCGAGCATTTTGTCGCTCGCTTTCAGCGCCATTGCATGCTTGAGCATGACGACGATTTCCTCGATGGAATAGCTTCCCAGCCTCGGCGCTATGCCCAGATTGACGTATGAGGTGAAGTTCCTCAGCGTACAGGCGGGAAAGCGTTTTCTCAGGTTGATCGGAATGCTGACCTTAACCGCCTGCTTTCTTCTGAAGGGGCGGTTTTCCTCCTGCTGAATTTTATGTATTGATGAAATCATCACCGCTGCCAGCAGCTCATTGACCGTCGCGCCCAATTCCCGCGCTTTCACTTTGATTTCCGCCAGAGACATGACGGCGGTCGTAATGTGGATCGTGCCCAGCGCTTCCCGGGTTCCCCGGATATGGTATGCCGGGGTTTCCCGTCTGCTGACCCTGACGGATTTCGCGTATCTGAAAAAGCTGTCTTCGTATTCCTCCTCACGGGGGCTATCACTGCAGTCCAGAATCTCCCCGTCCCGGGGAATTTCGGCGCCGTATTTCAAAGCGAGATATTCGGCGGCGAGCGTTTTCAGAAACGACAGACCGCCGGTTCCGTCCGTCAGCACGTGGAAGAAGTCGACGGCTATTCGTTCGCGGTAGTAACTGACCCGGAAGAGAAAGCTCTTGTTTTCCCCGGTATTCAGATAGACGCAGGGATTGTTTATATCAGGCCGGACCGGAGGTACGTCGCCGCTATGCGCCAGATAATACCAGAAAAAGCCCCGCTTCAGGTGCTGAGAAAAACTCGGCATTCTATGCAGTGTGCTTTTCAGCGCGGCCGCCAAAACCGCCGGATCAATATCTTCCGTCAGCGTCATTGAGAGACGGAACATCGCAGGGCATCTTTTGCTTTTGGCCGCAGGATATATTTTCGCGGCGTTATCGAGCGGCATACTGGCCGGAAACGCCTGTTTTCTTCCGGCAATATGAGACTGCATATCCGTCACCTGCCGTCATTTTTTGGTCTGCGCGCATCGGATGCCGGGAACCGATTATCATTATACCAGCTTTGTTAGATATGTCTATATTTTTTATCATCTGAGGGCGAAGATATCAATAATTTCTCTGTCGTGTCTCTCAGCGGGGCAGGCATGGCGGTGAGGACAGCTTCAAGATGTCACGTGCATAAAGTCGGGCTCAGTCTATACGACTGAGCCCGTTTGCGATGCGTTATTCTCTCCTTTGGGGTCCCGCTTATTTGCCGGCGCTTCGATCACGCCGGAAAGTCAGTGCGGCCGCCGTTTCCGGCTATAGCGATATACGCAGACGAGCGCGGCCAGGCTGGCGGCCATCAGGACTATCCACAGACTGAAATTGCCGCTGTCTCCGGTTTTAGGACCGTCGCCGGGATAATCGCCGCTGATAAAGCGGTTGCTGATATCATAGCCGCTGACCGTCTTGGCGTAGCCGGGCACCGCATTTTCATCTATGGTGTACCGGATCTCCTTCCCGGCGGAATCGTATCTGGGCAGCTCGAAGGACCATTGCCAATTGTCCGCTTCTGTAACGACCCGCTGCTCCGCCACATAGCTTCCGTTCCTGATCAGCACCGTGATCTGCTTCGGGCGTTTTGATTCGGCGTTGGAGCCGTGAATCCACGTCTTTTTCCCGGAGATCAGGACGGTTTGGTCCTCGGCCGCGCCCTCGTAGGTGTTCGTGATGACAAAGCCGGCGCTCAGGCTGCCCGTGACGGTTTTCGTGTAGCCCGGGAGCTCCGCTTCGTCAACGGTGTACAGAATTTCTTTTCCGGCGGCGTCGAATTTAGGGAGCGAAACCGACCAGCGCCAGCCGTCCGCTTCGCTGACGGCCTTTTGCCATGCCACGAAATCTCCGTTCTTGACATACACCGTAATTTTGGAGGGCCGGGCTGCCACGGGGTTGAAGCCGTGAACCCATAGCTTCTCTCCCGTAAGGATGATATTTTCACCACCGGGTGTTCCGCTGTAGGTATTCGTAAATATCGAAGTTCCCGTTTCGTAGGTGGCAGTCGCCGTTAACGGGTCGCCGCTCACATCAACCTTCACAATACGCGTCGCAGTATCGCCGCTCCAGCCCGATCCGGCGCTGCCCGCGGCTTCTCGTACCGTAAACCAATAGGTTCCGGCTGTCAGGCCGGTAATTTCATCAAAGCTGAAAGGATAATTGCCTGCGCCCGTTGTGGAAACGGTTTTCGTTCGTGTGATCGGTGTGCCGTCGAACGCGCCGCCCGCTGCGTTCGCTGCCTGCTCCAGCGCGAAGGTGAAGCTTGCTTCCGGCGCGTCTGGTCCTTCCACTGTTTTAGTTCCGCCTATTGTAACAGGGAGGACAACCGGAACAGGCGAAGGCGAAGGCGAGGGTGCGGGCGAGGGAGAGGGCGAGGGCGAAGGTGAGGGCGAAGGTGAGGGCGAAGGCGAGGGTGAGGGCGAGGGTGAAGGAGAAGGCGAGGGAGAGGGTGAAGGCGAGAGAGAACGCGAGGGCGAAGGCGATCGCGTAAGGGAGGGAGAGGGGGCTGGGG
>JAISDV010000128.1 GCA_031264545.1 Oscillospiraceae bacterium
ATGGCGAAACGCTTTATCCGCCACCCCTCCGACGTCGTCAGCGCCGGCGACAACGTGACGGTGTGGATTACAGGCCTGGATAAGGAAACACACAAAATCGGGCTGAGTATGGTCGGGGAATAGCAAAATGCTGTCGGCGAAAAGAGGCTTTGTGTATGAGAATTCTGGACATCTCGCAGGAGCTGTTCTCCTGCAAGGTTTATCCCGGCGACGCGCCGCCCGCTTTCGAGCGGGCTAAGACCCTCGCGCGCGACGGCTGCAATCTGACAAATATCTCGATGTGCGTCCATAACGGCACGCATATCGACGCGCCCCGCCACTTTATCGCAGGCGGCAGGGCGGTTGACGCGCTCGATTTATCGGTATTCTACGGCAAATGCACGGTTGCGGCGTTTGACGGCGTCATCGGCGGAAACATCGCCCCTGTGCTTGCAAGCTGTCACGAGCGGCTGCTGCTGAAGGGCGACTGCGAAATTTCGGACGCGGCGGCGGAATTGATCGCAGGCTCTCACGTCAGGCTGGTCGGCGTGGAGCGCCAGAGCGTAGGCAGCGCGGAAGCGCCGGCGCGCGTTCACCGGCTTCTGCTCGGCAAAGGGATAATCCCGCTCGAAGGACTGAATTTATCCGCGGTCACGCCGGGCGGGTACACGCTGTCGGCCTTTCCGCTGAATATGCGCGGCGCGGACGGCTCTCCCGTCCGCGCAGTACTGATCGAGGCATAAGACCGCTTGCGCCGTTGTCTGTTTCCCCAATATACCGCCCGCCCGCGCTATTCGGCGCAGAGCCCCGCGACGAAGGCCCGCAGCTCCGAGGCGGAGGTCAGCCTGTGCGTCTGGTCTATCACGGCGCGCTTCTGCTCCGCGGTCAGTTTTGAAAAGCTGTCCAGCGCGCGGGGATTTTTTGCGAGCGCCATGCTGAAACCCATCGGCAGCTCCGGCGGCAGAAATGCCATATTCATGAAGATCACCTCAGAATAAGCTTCTGCCGTTTTCGCCGGAATATTCCTTGGCATAGTCCGGGGCTTGTTTAAAAAATCGATCGCGCTCGTCTAACGGCCCTGTTTTCCGCTCTGCCGCGCCGATTTTCCTTGAAATAAACCCATTATTCCTGCGAAAAATCGACTTGCATAGCAAAAAATATAGTCCGTCGGCCGCGCACGCCGATTTTTCAAACAACCCCTAGCAAAGGGCGCTTAGCACAAGCTGCGACCAGGTTTCCATCTGGCTTGCAAGGGCCGGGAGCGCGTCACGCTTGACCCAGAAGCCCTCGAGCTTTTCCGTCTCCCGAACGGAAACCCCGCCCTCGACCTCGGCCGTGAAAAACAGGCCGAGATGCACACGGCCGACCTCGGTCGCGTCGTCGTTGATAACGCCCCGGGGCACAAGCGCGCCCAGGCGTTCGACGGCGACCTCCTCGTCAAGCTCCCTTTTCAGGCCGCGGGATAATATATCGCAGCCGTCGCCGTCGGTCTCCGGGTTGATATGTCCGCCGATGCCGAGGGAGAGCAGCCCGTGCAGCCGGGCCTCGCCGCCTTTTTTCAGCCTGCGGGTGACGAAAACCTCGTTCTGCCGGCACAGCGTGACGTAAGAGATGATCTGCTTGTGGGAAGGGTCGTTTTCAGCCTCCGGCCGGGGCAGGAATTCATGCGCCTTTAGAATTATGTCAACTATTTTATCGGTATTTTCCGTACTGATCCCGCAGGGCGGCAGCAGCCCGGCGAGCAGGTCTCTTTTAACGGTCAATACATTTTCCATACGCTCCGAAGCGCTCCTCTTAATCAGAATGGAAAGATTCTAACATACAATTTAAGCCGGTTAAAGTTTTTTTGCAATATTTTGCGTTAAATCCGGGCGTGTGCCGCCCTTTGGACTTGTAAACACGGCCGTGTTTTGGTAATATTCTTAACACGACGCATTGGGGGAGGAGTTTATGACGAGCTTATTCATTCCGGGGGACATTCTTCTGCCGGGAGCCGTTGACATGTCGCTCTGGAGCGTGATTGCCTGCGACCAATACACCGCGCAGCCGGACTATTGGGATTCGGTCGGGGAGCGGGTCGGGGACGCGCCGTCCGCACTGCGGCTGATCCTGCCCGAGGCCTATCTCCGCACAAAGGATGCGGCTGCGGAAACCGACAGGATCAATCGGACGATGGAAGACTACCTCTCCGGCGGGCTTTTCGAAACCTGTGAGGACTCTTACATATATCTCGAACGCGAACTGTCAGCGGGCGGGACCCGCCGCGGCCTGCTCGGGCTGATCGACCTTGAGGCTTATGATTACAGGGCGAATTCCGTTTCTCCCGTCCACGCGACGGAGGGCACGGTGGAGTCCCGGCTTCCGCCGCGCGTCAAAATCCGCGAGGCCGCCGGCCTTGAGCTGCCGCATATCGTTGTTTTTATTGATGACCCCGAAAACATGGTGCTGGGTGACCTCAGCATAGGCGATGCGCTTTATGACTTTGCGCTGATGGACGGCGGCGGCCGCGTCAGGGGCGCGCGTGTCTGCGGAGAAAAGGCGCGGCGTGTGCAGGCTGCGCTGGAAAGGCTCGCGTCGCCCGGACAGCTCGCGAAACGTTATGGCAAAAGCCCGAAGCACCCGGTTATCCTTGCGGTCGGCGACGGCAATCACAGCTTGGCGGCGGCGCGCTTCTGCTGGGAGAGACTCAGGGAAACCCTGACGCCGGAGGAAAGAAAAACGCATCCC
>JAISDV010000076.1 GCA_031264545.1 Oscillospiraceae bacterium
GCCCCAGCGGGAAGGCGTGTTCACACCGTAGACGAAGGATTGGATGCACTGCTTGACTTCCTTGTAGCTGAGACTGTCGACCCGGACGAAGGGCGCGAGATAGGTATCGAAGGAGGAAAAGGCCTGAGCGCCGGCCCATTCGTTCTGCATGATGCCGAGGAAATTGACCATCTGGTTGCAGAGGGTGGAGAGATGCCCGGCGGGGGAGGAGGTGATCTTTCCCGGAATGCCGCCGAGACCCTCCTGGATGAGCTGCTTGAGCGACCAGCCTGCGCAGTAGCCCGTCAGCATCGAGAGGTCGTGCAGGTGGAGGTCGGCGTTGCGGTGCGCGGAGGCGACTTCGTCGTCATAGACCTCACTGAGCCAGTAATTTGCCGTGATCGCGCCGGAGTTTGACAGGATCAGCCCGCCGACGGAGTAGGTGACGGTGGAGTTTTCCTTGACGCGCCAGTCCGTTGCCTTGACATAGCTGTCGACCAGCTCCTTGTAGTCGAGGATGGTGGACTTCATATTGCGGATTTTTTCGCGCTGCCTGCGGTAGAGGATATAGGCCTTCGCCACATCGGCGTAACCCGCCTGGACAAGGACGGACTCAACGCTGTCCTGAATATCCTCGACGCCGATCAAGCCGTCCTTAATCTTACCCTGATAATCGGCCGTGACCTTGAGAGCGAGAAGATCGATGATATCGGGCGTATACTGCTTGTCCTGTGCCTCGAAGGCTTTGGTTATGGCGACGCCGATTTTGGATATATTGAAATCACAGACCTTTCCGTCGCGCTTTACTACTCTGTACATGGTGCTGCCCCCTATGATAGAAAATTTATCTCTCGAAAGAAATTGTTACTATTTTGTTTTTTCTTGTAAAATCCTGATGTATTCAGTATCGTATACTCATATATTGTGTTTGTCAATGGCCAAAACACAAAATGTAGGTGCATTATGTCAATTTCTAATCTGTACATTTGCGGCGTAATGTGACAAAATATCCCTGAAACAGGCTATTTTCTCAGGAGAAAAGCCGCTCAGCGGAACATTCGCATAAGTATTTCCGAAACCCACCAGCTCGCCGCTGTCCTCAAAATTCTGTAAAAAATAATTTTCGGCGCCTGCGGTGATCCGACCCATTTCTGCGATGTCCGGCTCCGTGTGGAAGGGCCGAACAAGGGTGGTGCGGAACGCGTACGGTACGGCGCTTTTCAGAAGCAGCGCGATACTCCGGCATACGGGCGCGGTATCGAAGGCCGGAAGACCGACGGTTTCGGGATATTTTTCAAGGGTATTTTTAATATCCATGGCAACGTAATCCAGCAGTCCGCGCCTGATCAGACGCTCGAGCCTTTCCGGAAAACAACCGTTTGTGTCGAGCTTGACGAGAAGGCCGAGCGCGCGCACCTTGATAATGAAATCCGCGATATCCGCCTGGAGCAGCGGCTCGCCGCCGGTGATGCAGATGCCGTCGAGCAGGCCTCGGCGCTTTTCAAGGAAACCGAGCACCGCGTTTTCGGGAATACGCGTACAGCTTTCGAGACGCGTTACCAGACGGGCGTTGTGGCAATAGGGACAGCGCAGATTACAGCCCCCGGTGAAAATTGTGGCTGCCAGCTTCCCGGGGAAATCGAGAAGCGACAGCTTTTGCAATCCGAGTATGAGCATTGATCCTCCGTCGGGCAAATCGTCTACGGCCATCTTACATCAAGACGGGGCCTTTTGCAATTATGATTTATTCCAAAAAACGTATATATAGTTTTACACTTTTGCCTTCTCTGACCCAATCTACCATATATTGTGGTCGTGTCCTTACGCGTGTTGCGGCTTCGTTGACAAAGGACGGCAAAAAGAGTACAATCAGCGCAGAACCGGACAAACGGGGAGAAAACCATGCGCAACGAGAAAATTTCGCTTGTTATACCCGCGTATAACGAAGAAGCGATATTGGAAAGCACGATAAGAACGGCGCTTTCATTTTTGGAAAGCCATTTTTCAGACTATGAGCTGATTATCTCGGATGACGGGAGTACGGACGGCACGAAGCGGCTTGCGGAAACCTGGAGAAATCCGCGCCTGCGCGTGGTTGCGCACCGGCCGAACAGGGGCAAGGGCAGCGCCGTCCGGGAAGGCGTTCTGGCGGCGGACGGCGGTATCATCGTCTATACGGACGCCGACCTTGCCTACGGCATCGAGGCGGTCGGCGAGCTGGTGAGCCTGTTGCGCCGGGAGGGCGCGGAGCTTGCGGTCGGCTCCCGCAAGCTGCATCCGGAGGGCTATGAGGACTATCCGCTGATAAGGCTGCTGGCGAGCCGCCTGTTCAGCTTTCTGACCGGCCTCTTCGCGGCCTTCCGCTATGACACCCAGTGCGGATTGAAGGCCTTTACGGAAAAGGCGGCGCTGGAGATATTCACGCGCTGTGAGACGGACGGCTTTGCTTTCGATTTTGAGGCCATGCTGCTTGCCAAGGGGCTGAAGCTCAGGATCGTCCAGCTCCCTGTAAAAATTATCAACCACCGGGATTCCAAGGTCAGCGTCCTGTCGGACAGCCTCAGAATGTTCGGTGATATTCTCAGGATACGGAACGCCGTAAAGAAGCGGCTGGAAAGGGAAGCAAGTGATAAAAAGAAACACGGCGGCTGAAAAGCGGACATATTTTTTTCTGTTTTTTGTCCTCTTTGGGCTGATTTTCGCGCGTTACTGCTATTATGGCTTTCGCTATTTCCCTCAGCTGGACGACTATATACAATATCATAATTACGCGGCCTACGGCGGAGGCTTCGGTACGCTGGTCAAACGGCTCGGGCTTTTATCATCGCGGCCGCTCGCGGGTCTGCTCGACTATTTCGTCTGGACGCGCTTTTACGGCTGCATGATTGCCGCGGTCGCCGTTATTTCGGCCATGTACGCCTCGTCGGCTGTTTTTTTTCACCGGGTGTTTTCAAAGCACTTTGGGACCGGACAGCTCTTTTTTATCATATACGCCCTCCTGCCGCTCGGCTTCGAAGGGACCTACTGGCTTTCAGCCTCGTCGCGCATCGTCGCCGGACTGTTTTTTACATCCCTGTCCTTCCTGTTCTTTGACAACTGGTGCGGGAAGGGCGCGCGGCGCGCGCTTGTGCCTTTCATTGTCTTCCAGCTCGCCGCGTTCTGCCTGTATGAGCAGCTCGTCCTGCTCTCCGGCGCACTGACCTTGCTGGTCATGCTCCTGCATCTGAAACAGCCGGGAATAAAGCGGGCGGCCTGGGGCTCTTTCATGTTTGTGAACGCCGCGGTCTACCTGGCCGCGACAAAGCTGGCGCCCGCCGGGGTATACGGCGAGCGGACGGCATTTTTCCTGCCGTGGCAGGCCGGTTATCTTGAGAGCGGCTTTCTTCCGGCCGGGTGGCAGATCGTTCAGGTGTTTTCGGAAGGGGTATTGTCGACCTCCGGAAGGGGCCTTATCCGCGGGATCAAGCTGCTGGCGGCCGAGCCGAACGCGCTCTGGGTGCTTGCCGTGCTCCTGCTTTGCTTTGCGCTGTATTTTTTCACGGTGCGGACGAAGCGCACCGGTATGCGTTTTTTCGCCGAACTGATTGCCGGTCTGTTTCTGGCGCTTGCGCCCCTGTCCCTGTTTTTTGTGCTCGAAGGACCGTGGTTCAGCCTGCGCAACACCGTGACCTCTTTTTGCGGGCTTGCTCTCGTTTGCGACGCGCTGTTCGATCTTGTCTTCGGCAGGCTGAGGATCGGACGAGCGGCGGAGGCCGTCC
>JAISDV010000001.1 GCA_031264545.1 Oscillospiraceae bacterium
CCATACAGGGGAGCTCCACGTTGATGTGCCCGGCAATGACTTTTTCATAGACCTTGATGCCGGAAGCGATATTGAGATAGATATTCAAGATCGCATCGGTCGCCAGGAAAGCCTCGGGAATCGCAATCCGCTTGTTCGCGGAGTCGTCGAGCGTGCGCTCAAACCACTGGTTATAGGCTGTCATCGCCGGGTTCTGCGCGTCTGCGATCACATAGCGGGCAAGCGCGCATATCCGCTCGCTTCGCATGGGATTGCGCTTATAGGGCATGGCCGACGAGCCGATCTGGTCCGACTCGAACGGCTCCTCCAGCTCCTTCAGATGGGAGAGGAGCCGCAGGTCGGTCGCAAATTTTCCAGCGCTTTGGGCGACGCCCGAGAGTGCGGAGAGAACGGCGTAATCGGTTTTTCGGGAATAGGTCTGTCCCGAAACGGGAACGCAGGCGTCAAAGCCCATTTCCTCCGCAATGCGCTTTTCCAGCTCGACGCACTTTGCGTGGTCACCGTCGAAAAGCGCGAGAAAGCTTGCCTGAGTTCCGGTCGTCCCCTTTGAGCCGAGAAGCCTGAGCGCGCCGATGCGGAAATCCAGCTCGTCGAGATCCAGCAGAAGGTCGTTCAGCCAGAGCGCGGCACGCTTGCCCACCGTCGTAAGCTGAGCGGGCTGGAAATGCGTAAAGCCGAGCGTCGGGACGGCCTTATACCGGTCGGCAAAGTCCGCAAGGCGGGCAATGACGCTGACAAGCTCCGCGCGTATCAGCTCGAGCCCTTCGCGCATTACGATGATGTCCGTGTTATCGCCGACATAGCAGCTTGTCGCGCCGAGGTGAATGACCGGCATAGCCTTCGGGCACTGCCTGCCGAAGGCATGGACATGGGCCATAACGTCGTGGCGCAGCTTCATTTCCAGCTCCGCCGCGCAGGCGTAATTGATGTCCGCCGCGTGGGCCTCCATCTCGTCGACCTGCTCCTGCGTGACCGGCAGGCCGAGCGCCATCTCTGCCCGCGCCAGCGCGACCCAGAGCCTCCGCCAGGTTTTAAACTTCTTGTCCGGCGAGAAAATATACTGCATTTCACTGCTGGCGTAGCGCGAGCAGAGCGGGCTTTCATAAGTGGTCTTCATGGGCAGACTGTCCTTTCGCAGACGATTATATCAGGGGTTGTAAAAACTTTTCGAGCCTGTTGAGCCCCTCTCGAATATCCTCCATGGACGCGGCGTAGGTCCAGCGGACAAAGCCCGGCGCGCCAAAGCCGGAGCAGGGCACGACGGCAACATGACCCTTTTCGAGGAAGGAGACGGCAAAATCATCGTCGTTCCGTATGAGCCTGCCCCCCAGCGTTCTGCCGAGCAGACCGGATATGTTCATCATCACGTAAAACGCGCCGCCCGGCATGAGGCAGCTTACGCCGGGGATCGTGTTCATGCGCTTGACGATATAATTCCGCCGCACCTCAAAGACCTTGCGCATGGCCTCGATGCCGTCCTGCGGGCCGGTGAGCGCTTCGGTCGCGGCGAGCTGGTTCATGGTTCCGGGCGCGCCGGTCGAGTGGCTGAGAAAATTGGCCATGACACCGGAGATGCTGTGATTTGCAGCGGCATAACCGATACGCCAGCCGGTCATGGCATAAGACTTGGAAACGCCGTTGATGAGGATGGTGCGCGCGTAAGCGTCCCCGGAAAGCGCGGGGACGCTGACAAATTCTCTGCCGTCGTACACCAGCCCGCTGTAAATCTCGTCGGCTATAATATAGAGGTCGTGCCTTTTGCAGATTTCGGCGATAGCGGCCAGCTCCTGCCAGGAATAGAGCATACCCGTCGGATTCGAAGGATTGTTGAGTATGAGCGCCTTCGTTTTGCCGGTGACCGCCCACTCGAGCTGTTCGGGCGTGATCCTGAAGCTCCGCGCCTCGTCCGCACAGATCACAACGGGCCGCCCGCCCGCCATTTGAACCATCTCAAAATAGCTCACCCAATAGGGCGCGGGCACAATGATTTCGTCGCCCGGGTCGATCAGGGCCAGAAGCGCGGTAAAAACGCTGTGCTTCGCGCCGCTCGCAACGGTGATCTGCGCGCAGTCGTAGTCCAAGCCGAAATCTGTCTTGAGCCGCGCGGCGACCGCCCTTCTCAGATCGCGCAGACCGGCGGCAGGCGTATATTTGGTTTTTCCCGCGTTGATCGCGCTGATCGCGGCCGCCTTGATATTATCGGGCGTGTCAAAGTCCGGCTCTCCCGTTCCGAATCCGATAATGTCCCGGCCCTCGGCCTGCATCTGCTTTGCCAGCGCGTCAATAGCCAGCGTTGTAGACGCCTTGACAGCCGAAGCGATACGCGATAATTCCTTCATAACACACTCCATTTATCTGAAATTGAAACTGCGAAGCTGAGGCTTCTCAGGTACCCCCGGTATAAATCAAGTCTAATATGTTTATTATAATCCGCCGGCCGCCGGATGTCAAAATGAAACGGGCGCGATTTGAAGCCGCGCGAAACCGTCAGCTTGTTTTACAGCTCCGCGCGTTGATACGCAATAGCTTGATATTGTTTGCGTTTTCGCGTATAATCGGGCTTGCG
>JAISDV010000012.1 GCA_031264545.1 Oscillospiraceae bacterium
ACACAGGCCAGAAGGGTCCGGCCGTTTTCCTCAATAAGCTCGCAGGGGAACAGCACGAACCCGATATCCGGCAGGCAGTTGTATCGCGCCAGCAACAGCAGGGTCAGCTTGCCGGGAAAAGCGGCAGCCGCCGGGTCGTCTATCCTGTCGCTGTCCCGGTAGACGATGCCGGCCTCGGTGGTATTGCTGACGATGTATTTCAGATCAGGGTTACGGGCGCAGGCCAGCACGGCATCAAACGCGTCGGCGGCGGAGATGCAGCGGGAAATGCAGGAAATTATCCGGCGCTTCTCTACCTGCCTGCCGTCCTCGATGCCGCGAAGGAAGAGGGTATACAGGCCGTCCTGGGCGTCGAATTTTTCTTTGAGCGCCGGAGCGGAAATGGGCTGCACCGCCACCACCTTGCCGTTGAAGCCGGCGCGCTCATTGGCTACGTCGATAAAATAGTCTGCAAAGGCCCGCAGGAAGTTGCCCTCGCCGAACTGAAGCACCCGCTCGGGCGCGCGCTCAAGCACATAATCCGCTCCGCCCAGCGCTTTCAGGGTCTTATAAGACAAACGTTCCATATAGAAAGAAGCTCCTAATAACCGAAATATTCTTTGATATTGTAGTAGGCGACATTCTGCACCAGCCTGCCAAGCCGCGCCGGATCGTTGGGATACTCTCCGTTTTCCACCCACTTGCCCAGCAGCTCGCAGAGGATGCGGCGGAAATATTCATGCCGGGGATAAGCCAGAAAACTGCGGGAATCGGTGACCATGCCCAGAAAGTTATCCAGAGGGGCCAGGGAGGCGATGGTGGTTATCTGGTTGAGCATGCCCGGCTTTGTGTCGTTGAACCACCAGGCCGAGCCCTGCTGGACCTTGCCCCGCACCCCCTCGGCCTGGAAAGCGCCGGCGATGGTGGAGAGCATGGCGTCGTCGTTGGGAGAAAGGGAGAAAAGGACGGTTTTGGGCAGGCAGCCCCTGCCGTCAAGCGCGTCCAGAAGAACGGGAAGGCTCGCGACCGAAACGGCGGGGGCGATGGCGTCATAGCCTGTGTCGGCGCCCATCGCGCAGAAGCGGGCGGAATTGATGTTGCGCACGGCGCCGTAGTGGATCTCCATGACCCAGCCTCGCCTGCCGTATTCCCCGCCCAGAAAGAGCAGGCAGGCATACTGATAAGCGGCGGCCTCCCGGCAGCTGACCGCTTCGCCCCTCAGACCCTTGGCGAGAATGGCGTCCAGCTCGGCCTCGGTGGCGGGCACGCACTCCAAAAATTCAATGCCGTGGTCAGAAGCGGAGCAGCCGTGGGCGCTGAAATGGTCCATCCGGGCAAGGATCGCTGCGCGGAGGGAGGCCATATCGGTCACGCCGCCCAGCTTGGCGAGGTACTCGCCGAAACCCGCCTTGTGGATATTCATCAGCCCGTCGGGCCGCCAGGCGGGCCTGACAGTGATGCCGAAGTCAGGGTCCGCAGCAAGCTTTGCGTGCCATTCCAGCGTATCCAGCGGATCGTCGGTGGTTGCGAGCCCCGTTACATTGGAACGGCGGAGAATCTCACGGACAGAGAGACCGCCGCGCAGCTGCTCGTTGCAGAGCGTCCAGATTTGGGGGGCGGTATCCTCGTTCAGCAGTGTGCCGCAGCCGAAATACCGCTTGAGCTCCAGGTGCGCCCAGTGGTAGACCGGATTGCCGGGAATCTTGGGCAGGCAGCGGGCAAATGCCAGAAATTTCTCATAGTCGCTGCCGTCGCCTGTGATGAAGCGTTCCGGCTCGCCGCAGGCGCGCATAATCCGCCATTTGTAATGGTCACCGTAAAAATTGCCGCCCAGCCAGACCTGAGTGATATTGTCGTAGACCAGGTCCTCGTAAATATCCTGGGGGGATACATGGCAGTGATAGTCAATGATGGGCATCTCAGCGGCGTAGTTGTGGTAGAGCACGCGGGCGGTGTCTGTCGTCAAAAGAAAGTTTTCGTCCATAAACGCTTGCATAGCCTTGTTACCTGCCTCTAATATTGTTCCAGATTCGACTGCAGCCACTCGCGCTGGGGGTCCATGTAGCTGTCAAGGTTGGTCTTCAGGATGATCTGGGTGTCTACATGGAGCCGCGGCCGGGGGGGCATCCAGCCCTCCAGAATGTGCCGCACCAGCAGGTGCACGGCCTGGAGTCCCTGACGGTAGGGGTCCTGATAGAGCAGCGCGCCGCACCAGCCGTCCCAAAGGGCCGCTGCGGTCTGCTCGGTCAGATCATATCCCACGATCTGAATATCGTGGCGGTTCAGGGCCTTGATCGTCTGGACCGCGCCGATGGTGCTGGAGTAGCCTGTGCAGAACACGCCGTTGATGTCGGGGACCCGGGCAATCAGGTCCGTCAGGTTTCTGGCGGCCAGCTCGGGTTCGCTGAGGCACTCGGAGCAGGGATAGATCTGCATACCCGGGGCCTCCAGCTGGACGTATTCGCAGAAGCCGCCGAAGCGCTCGATAAAAGGGGTTGTCTGACCGAAGTTGCCCAGCACCGTAACATTCCCTTTACCGCGGAGAAACATGCTGAGCAGCTCGCCGCCCATCAAACCGGACTGGCGGGAGTTGTTGCCCACATAAAAAAGACGTCGGCTGTCCGGCGCGTCGGTATTGAAGGTGACCACCGGGATGCCGGCGGCCGCGAAGCGGTCGATCTCGAGCACGCTGACGCCGCCGGCCGAGTTGATGGCAAGGCCGTCGTAGTTCGCGGGGTCGATCTGCGCGAGGCGGGCGCGGGCGACCGCCGGAGCCTGTGTCCTGTACCGGATCTTCTCCAAAACGACGCCGTAATCCTGCAGCTCCTCTATGGCCTTGTCGAAGCCGCGGTCGATATCTCTATAGAAATCCATCGGCTCCTCGGGGTAGGCTACGCCGATGCGGATAAGCTTCTTTCGGCCCAGGGCGCTGGCAAACCGGTTTGGACGGTATCCCAGCGTTTCGGCGACCTGAAGCACCCGGGCCTTGCTCCCTTCGCTGACGCCTTCCCGATTGTTCAGCGCCCGGTCCACGGTGCCGATGGAGGTGTCCGCTTTTTCAGCGATCATTTTCAACGTGATACGAGACATAACATCAAACTCCCGACGGTTTTGATACACCGAGTTAATTGTTCTTTTATACTATAACAAAAAATATTTCGAATGTACAGAGAATGTTCAGAAAAATTTCGTGTGCGTTAACGGTATTATTCGCCAAATTTCATATGCGCTTTTTGTAAGTTGCTTACAAAAAAATAAAAAACCAAAGACTTTATGAACAATATATTGACTAAGGATTAACTAGGTCTTATAATCAAGACAACAAATCAAGGGGACTGTACCGTTAACATTCACGGGAAAACGGTGCAGTTTTGAGAGAGGTGAACGCGATGGCCGAGGAACTCTTCCGTATGGAAGGGATCAGCAAGTCCTTTCCCGGCGTCCAGGCTTTGGATAATGTATCCTTCTCCGTCAACAAGGGCGAGGTCCATGGGCTGGTGGGGGAAAACGGCGCCGGAAAGTCCACGCTGATGAAGATTATGACCGGCGTCTACCGTGCCGACGCGGGCGAGATCTATATCGAGGGCGAAAAGGTCAGCATCGACTCAGTTGCGAAGGCCCATGAGCTCGGTATCAGCATTATTTTCCAGGAGATGACCCTTTGCCGCCATATGACGGTGGCCGACAATATCTTCATCGGCCGCCCCGCCAAGAGAGGCCCGCTGATCAACGACCGGCAGATGCACAGGAACGCAAAAAAGATCCTGGACGACTTGGGCATTCATATCAATACTTATACGATGGCGGGCAAGCTCTCGGTGGCCCAGCAGCAGATGGTGGAGATCGCCAAGGCCATTTCCTATAACGCCCGCATCCTTGTTCTGGACGAACCCTCCGCGACCCTGACCGAGCGGGAGATACAGCAGCTTTTCGGCATCATTCGCACCCTTCAGAAAAAGGGCGTCGGCATGGTCTACATCTCCCACCGCATGGAGGAGCTCAACCAGATCTGCGAGCGGGCCAGCGTTCTCCGCGACGGCCAGTACATAGGCACCCGCAACCTCAAGGAGATCACCCTGGATCAGCTCGTCAATATGATCGTGGGCCGCTCCCTGGAGGATAAATATCCGAAATATAAACGCAAGATCGGCGATATGGCGCTGGAGGTCAGCAATCTCAGAGCTTTTAACCGCCTG
>JAISDV010000020.1 GCA_031264545.1 Oscillospiraceae bacterium
GTGTCCAAGCCGGACGGCGCTCCCATGTCCGCAGACTGGATTTCGTCTGGCTTTGTCAAACTGCTTGAAGAAATTGATATGCCGCGTATCAGATTTCATGACCTCAGACACACGGCGGCAACCAATATGCACCAGTTGACGGGCGATTTCTACACCACAGGCGAAGTGTTGGGGCATACGCTCGCGGGGATCGGCGCGTCGCTCGGCCTGTCCATGAACTTTGAGGCGGTCACGGCGCGGTATGTGGATGTGCGCTTGGAGCGCAAAAAGGAAGTGCTTGACCTCTACCACGCCGCCGTCCACGCGGCGGGCGGGCAGACGGAAAGGGAAGCGGAGAAGCCTAAACCGCAAAAAGTAAAAGGGCATGAAACAGAGTTGTAAATCACGCAAGTGCTTACAATTCCTTACCGCTTCTTATATCGCTTTACGAAGCTCAGGCACCATTTTGGCACCACGCGCCGATTTTAGGCGCGTGGGCAAGCGCAAAAAAAGAACGGGCAAGCCCGCGTAAACGTAGTGTTCATGCGGGTTTGTTCGCTCCCATTAAATTATCCGGCTCAAAAACACTGTTCAGATGTGGCGCGAAAAAATACTATTTTTTATAGTTCGCTTGCGAACTATAAAAATTGCCATGCGGCGCGACCTGCGCCGCGGCATTAAATTCAAGCGTGTGCGCACTCAGTGCGTACATGCGCGTAAAAAATAGTTTCTGTGAAACTATTTTTTATTTGCCGAAGTGCGCTTTTGTCGCCCGGACGACGTGCCCGGACAGCGCGAGTATGGCTATCAGGTTCGGTATGGCCATAAGGCCGTTGAGCGTGTCGCTGATCTCCCAGACGAGCGCCATGTGCAGGACCGCGCCGATGACGATAAACGCGATATAAACGGCCTTATAAGCGCCGGTTACCCGTGTGCCGAAGATGAATTCGACACAGCGCGACCCGTAAAGCGCCCAGCTCAGTACGGTCGCCAGAGCAAACAAAGCGGTCTCCGCCGATATGAACGCGGCGGCGGCGCGCGCGCCGAAGCCGGTCTCGAAGGCGGAAATCGTGAGCTCGGCGCCCGTACTCACGCCATAGGGCACGGGGGCTCCGCTCATCAGTATCGCGAGGGCCGTCAGTGTGCAAATGACAGTCGTGTCGGCAAAGACCTCGAAAATTCCGTAAAGGCCCTGCGCCGCGGGGTCCGTCTCGGAGCTTGAGGCATGGGCGATGGGCGAGGAGCCAAGGCCGGCCTCATTGGAAAAAACGCCTCTGCCGATGCCGTAACGCAGCGACTGTGAAAGACCGGCGCCGAGGCCGCCGCCCAGGACGGCTTCCGGCCTGAAGGCGCCGGAGACGATCGTCCCAAGCGCCGCGCCGGCCTTTTCAAAATTGGCCCCGATGATCAGGGCCGCGCCCAGGATGTAGAGCACGCTCATGGCCGGTACGAGCTTTTCTGTGACGGCGCCGACACTTTTCATGCCGCCGAGCAGGACGAGCGCCGAAGCGAGGGCGAAAACGAAGCCGGTTCCGAGCCTGATGAGCATCTCGCCCTGCGCCGTGACGCCGCCCTGCCCGGAAAACGCGCCGGCCAATGAGACGGCGGACTCCGCGGCCGTGTTCACCTGGGCCATATTTCCCATGCCGAGGGCGGCGGCCGCGCCGGCGAGAGCGAAAAAGACGGCAAGCCAGCGGAAGCTTCTGCCCAGGCCGTCCGTTATGTAATACATGGGCCCGCCGATCCATTCGCCCGTCGGGCTGCGCCTTCGGAACTTCACGGCAAGCAGGATCTCGGCATACTTCGTTGCCATGCCGAGGAAGGAGGAGGCCCACATCCAGAAGACCGCACCCGGCCCGCCGAGCGAGATCGCGCCTGCGACGCCCGCGATATTGCCCGTGCCGACTGTTCCCGCAAGCGCGGTGGTCAGCGCCTGGAAGGGGGAAAGCGCGCCCTTTTCCGCTTTTCCGCCGCCGGAAAAGACTTTCCCGACCGTATTTTTCATAGCGTAGCCGAATTTTCGAAGCTGAGGGAACCCGGTGCGGATACTGAAATAGAGTCCCACGCCGATAATCAGCCCCATCATTGGCAGACCCCAGACAAGCGCGTTCAAAACGCTGTTGATACTTGAAACGATTTCCGTAATATTCCGCATCCGTCTCTCCGCAAATAAACTGTTCAGCTCTGTCCCGTGAAAAAATTTCGGATATTTTCGGAACTTTTTTACAGGAGCGCCGTCTCAATAAATATATGCCGGCCTCTTGAATTTTTGAAGCTGAATAGGTACAATGATAAAAGCATTAACAAATGCTTTGAAAGGAAGACAAAATGAAAAAGTTTATTTCAACGTTTCTGGCTGTCTGCGCGCTGGCGGGCCTGAGCGCTGTCCGCGCGATCGACGCCGGCGAGGCGCGCGCTGTCATCGGCGCCAATATTACGGCGGATCAGAAGGCGGCCGTATACGCGGCTTTCGGCAAGGAGCCGGGCAGCGTCACGGAGCTCACGGTCACTAACGACGAGGAGCGCAAATATCTGGACGGCCTTGTCGATGCGTCGATCATCGGGACGAAATCCATTTCCAGCGTGTATCTCGAGGTTCTCGAGGAAGGTAAGGGGCTGGACGTCAGCGTGACGAATATCAGCTGGTGCACCAAGGAAATGTATATGAACGCGCTTGTCACGGCGGGTATCGACAACGCGAAGCTGATTGTGACAAGCCCCATCGCCGGAATCTCCGGCACGGCCGCCCTGACGGGCGTTTACAAGGCCTATGAGGATATGACCGGCCAGCCGCTCGACGAGATCGCGAAGATTGCGGGAACGCAGGAGCTTGTCGTCACTGCCGACCTTGCCGACCAGATCGGCAGCTATGACGCCGTGACCATTGTCAACGAGCTGAAAAAAGTGCTTGCGGAAACCGTAAACATGACCGACGACGAGCTCAAGGCGGAAATCAAGCGCATCGCCGCTGAGAACGGCATCTCTGTCACAGACGGTCAGGTCGATCAGCTGCTCGCCCTCTGCCGCTCGCTCGAGAAGCTGGACCCCGACCAGCTCAAGGCGAAGGTCGAATCGCTTCAGAACACCATTAAAAAGCTCGCCGCAGCCCAGACGACGCTTCAGCAGATCGGTCAATCGATCAAGGGCTTTTTCGAGAGCGTCGGAAAGTTTTTTGCGAAGTTGTTTTCCTGAACGGAACCGGCCGCGCGCTTCCGCGCCATA
>JAISDV010000037.1 GCA_031264545.1 Oscillospiraceae bacterium
GGTAGATCGATTGCAGGGTAAGCTGGGTGTCGCACAGCGCGCCGACAATTTTTTCGACCTGGCTTTTGAGGAACGGAAGGGTCCTGTCCTTCTCCTCGATCACCTTTTCCCAGTCCCACTGGTCGACATAGATCGAATGGAGATTATCCATCTCCTCGCCGCGCCTGATGGCGTTCATATCGGTATAGAGACCCTTTCCGGGGAAAAAACCGTAGCGCCCCAGCGCCATGCGCTTCCACTTCGCGAGGGAATGCACGACCTGGCCTTCCTTGTCCGTATTGGCGATGTCAAATGAAACCGGCCGCTCGACGCCGTTGAGGTCGTCGTTAACGCCGGTTTTCGCCTCGACAAAGAGCGGCGCGGAGACGCGGTAGAGATTGAGCTCTCCGGCGAGCCGGTCGATAAACAGCCTTTTCAACAGGCTGATGGCCTTCTGCGTATCATAGATACCGAGGGCGCTCTTATAGCCCTCCGGGATGACTGTGTTCATAATTTATGACCCTCCCTTTCGCTGCACCTCAGGCACAAAATGACTGTAAAAAGGACTAGTCATCATGTGCGTGTTTTGCGCTTGCCCGCAGGGCGAGCAAAACGCACTGAAATTGTTGCAAGTTTGAACTTGTTTCAAATTTCTTCCGTCCCCTTATCCTGATTTGTAAGCAGCCGTACAACTTTATGATAAATGCTCTCCGCGTCCGCGCGGAAGGTTTTTTCCATAATTTCCGCCTGCGCCTCGTCGGAGGCGAGGACGGACATCGCGATCACGTTCCCGATACCGTCCGAAAGCGAGAGGCTGACCTTGCAGCCGCCGCCCCTCGGCTTTTCATGGGAGGTGAGTATCTGCATATCCCGCTTCATTTCGGCAGCGAGCGGCTGGGCCCGGCGTTCGGCCTTTGCCCTGACGGAATAGGGAATGCTGCTTTCCACGGCGTCGCCGTTTTCCGCGCCGAGCTTCGTTATTCGGTAGCTGTTCTCGTCCTGCCCGACCTGCCCCGTCTTGACGAGCTCCGCCAGGCACTGGGAAAATTCGAAATAATCGAAGCCGTCGTCGACCATGACGAGATCGGAGAGCGTCTCAAAGCTGACCGGCCCGGGCAGCCGATTGAGCACAAAGAGGATCAGTATTTTAATATCCAGCTTTTCATGGATAAATCCGAACCTGTCCATACGGCGGCCTCCAATCGCGCAGATCCGCAAAAAATGTGTCTTGCCGTTCAATTATAATGCTTTTTGCCTGATACGTCAAACTATTGTTATCACAACCTCAGCCCTTCCGCATAGACTGTATCGGGATACAGCAACAAAATCTATCGGCAGGAGGAATAGCAATGATTGAAAAAGCAGTATGCGCGGCAAACACGGCAAACACCGTTTCTTGCCGTGAATCCGTTTGCATACACACCAGAAAAACGTTCGACAGCTGCAGGGATAAGGACTGCGTCGAGGACCTGCGCGTATACCCGACTGTCGCTTCTCAGGCGATAATCGATGCGACCTGCAATATCCGGCCCGGCGCCGCCTCCCTCATTTACTGCGATGTCCGCGTTGAAGAGCTGAACTTCAACCGGGGCTGCTACACGGTCGATATCACCTATTTCTATAAGGTCACGGGAAGGGCCTTCCCGGGCGACCGCACCGTGACCGGCCTTGCGATCTTCGACAAAAGAGTCGTGCTTTACGGCAGCGAGGGCAGCTCCAAGGTCTTCACCTCGAACGGCGAAAATATCACAAGCAGCCTTCCCGTCGCGGTCTGCGAGGTGGTCGATCCGCTTATGCTGGGGATAAAGATCTGCGACAGCTCATGCATCTGCATGTGCGACAACGCCCTTCTCGACATTCCCGACGTCATTATGGCGTGTTTTGACGACGATCTCGTCACCGGCCCCTCCGCCAAGCAGCTTTTCGTGACGCTGGGACAATTCTCCATCACCAGGCTGGAGCGGGACACACAGCTGCTTATCCCGGTCTATGACTACTGCATCCCGGATAAGGAGTGCACCGTCGCCGGCACGGACGAGGACCCCTGCTCACTCTTCAGCAACATACCCTTCCCGGTAAGTGATTTTTTCCCGCCTAAGGGCAATCCGAATACCTGCGCTGTCAGCAGCCGCCGGTGCAGCGGCTGAGGCGAAGCAAAGCGCCCTGATACAACACGCAAAACTGCCGGCCCAGCCGGCAGTTTTGATTTTCGGGCGTATTGGGGAATAAAACGCCGCCGCTCCGTGCAAAATAATGCCAAAGCGCCCAGCTCGGCGCATATTTTGCTTGGAGGTATCCCCATGAAAAAGACCCGCAAGGTGATCACGCTCACCGCGATGCTTGCTCTTTCCCTTTCCATCCTGAGCGTCGGGGCGCTGGGCGGCCGCGAAGCGCCCATCGCCGAAAACCTCGAGATCACGACCTATCGCGGCGTATCGGCGGGAGGGCAGCTCAAAGCGGTAGACCCCGACGGCGACGTGCTGAGGTTTGAAGTGACGACCCCGCCCGTCAAGGGCGCGCTTACGCTCGAGGAGAACGGGCGCTTCGTCTATACCCCGGCCGAGGGCAAACGCGGCCGCGACTATTTCGGCTTCAAGGCCTACGACGCCGCGGGCAACGCCTCAGGCGAAGGGACGGTCATTATCAAAATCGAAAAACAGAAAACCAAGGTGACTTATTCCGACATGGACGGCAACGGCGCCTACTGCGCGGCGGCGGCCCTGGCGGAAAACGGCATCTTCGTCGGCGAGCGCATCGGCGGCGAGTATGTCTTTAAGCCCGAAGCGGCGGTCACGCGCGGGGAGTTCCTGGCCATGTGCCTGAAGCTCACCGATTCGGACATCCTCTCCGGCGTTATGACGACCGGCTTTGCCGACGACGGCGAGATTCCCGCCTATCTCAAGCCCTATGTATCCACTGCCCTGCTCAGCGGGATCATCAGCGGCTATACCGACGGCGTCAAGACCGCGGTCTTCAACGGCGAAAATGCCATCAGCTATCCTGAGGCCGCGGTCATGCTGAACAGGGCGCTCGCCCTGACCGATGTCAGCGCCCAAAGACACGACTCGGCCATTCCCGTCTGGGCGGCACAGGCCTGCGCCAACCTCAGCGCCTGCCGCATCTCCGACTACAGCGGCGAAATAAGCCTGACCAGGGCCGACTGCGCGAGGCTGCTCTACAACGCGATGAAGCTGGCGGCCTGACGGAAAGCGGGAAGCCGTCTTTTCAGGCGTCCGGCTGTTTCAGGGCAAAAACCCGCTTCTCGTCCGGCTCCGCCAGAACGGTTTTATAGTCCGTATAGACGACGGCGCCGGGCATCGCCCCGGAGGGCTTTTTTACAAAGCGCACCTGCGTATAGTCCACCGGGACCTTGCCGCTCCCGCGCGCCTGCGAATAGTACGCGGCAATGACAGCCGCCTCGAGAAGCGCGCTTTCATCCGGCTCCGCGCCCCCGCAGGAAATGACGACATGGCTGCCGTGCAGCTTCTGCACGTGCAGCCAGATATCGGTGCGCCGCGCGCGCTTCGTCGTCAGCTTATCGTTCTGCGTGTTGTTCCGCCCGGCCAGAATCTCAAATCCGGACGAGGACAGAAAGCGCATCGGGGAAGTCTCCCCGGATTTTTCGCCCTTGCCGGGTTTCTGCGGGCGGATAAAGCCCGTTTCCGTCAGCTCAAGCCGGATCTCGGAAAGCGCCCGCTCCGATTCGCAGCGGCTGATCTCATCCAGAACGCCCAGAAGATATTCCTCCTCCTTTTCGCCCCGGACAAGCAGCTCCGAGAGGTACTTCTCCGCCGTTTTCGCTTTGTTGTATGCCTTGTAAAAAGCGGCGGCGTTCTGCAGCGGCGTCTTCAGCGCGTCGAGCGGGATCTCCGTCTGCGGGCTGCCGTCCTCATAGTAGTCCTCGACGACGGCGCTTCGCTCACCTTTTTTGAGCCTGTAGAGATTCGCCATGAGCAAATCGCCGAATTTTCGCGCCC
>JAISDV010000070.1 GCA_031264545.1 Oscillospiraceae bacterium
GAGGCGGTAAAGGATATTAAAGCGCTTGTATGCTGCAATCGGAGCAGAGTGCTCGAAATTGCGGACAGACTCCTTGCCTTCTGCGAAACGCCCGCGACCTTCGAGCGTATCCTGCAGGAAATGTTCCGCCAATATAGGCTTGAAATGTGTTTTGAACAATACGTACTGGTGGGCAGTACGATTCGTTCCTATCTTTCCTGGCTGCGGGATTCAGGCCGTCTCACCGTAAGCTTTGAAGATGCGCTTATGTATTGGACGCGCGCCGCAACCTGAGCTCAACCCGTTATCTGGCCGGAAAACCGGAGATATGAGAATAAATTAAATTGGGTGGCTGCCGAATGATGTTCTGGACGAAATTAAAACACGTTTTACTGGGAAAAACACTGGAAAGCAAAGATATAGAGGGCGAAAAGCTCAGCCGTTTCTGGGGGATCCCCATCATGGCCAGCGACGCCGTCTCTTCCGTTGCCTACGCGATAGAAGAGATGCTCCTTGTCCTGGTCCCGATTCTTGGTATGTCCGCCGTGCATTATCTCGGGTATGTCGCCATCCCGATAATTCTGCTTTTTCTGGTTCTCGCCTTTTCTTATGCGCAGGTCATTACCGGTTATCCTAACGGCGGAGGCTCCTATGTCGTATCATTGGAAAACATCGGCAGGACGGCAGCGCTTGTGGCCGCTGCCGCGCTGATTATCGGCTATGTCACAACTGTCGCAGTCAGCCTTTCGGCGGCGGCCGCTGCGCTTGTGGCCGCTTTTCCCTTCGTGGCGCAGTATCGGGTCGCAGTCGCTCTGCTTTTCCTCTGCATCATCACGCTGCTGAATCTCCGGGGCGTTCGCGAATCGGCAAAAATTTTTGGAACTCCGACCTATGTGTTCATTCTGATCATGCTGATCCTGCTTGCAGCCGGTTTTGTTAAGATGATCCTGGGTGAGCTTACGCCTGTTGAATATTCTGAAAGCGCGCTTCCCGAAGCCGGCGGCCTGAGCGCCGTCTCACTCTTTCTGCTGCTGAAAGCCTTTTCCTCGGGCTGCTCAGCCCTGACGGGCGTCGAGGTCGTCAGTAACGCCGTTCCGTCTTTCAAGGAGCCAGCTCAAAAAAACGCGAGGCAGGTTCTCTTTGCACTGGTCGGCATTATTATGGTGATTTTCGGCGGCTCGACGCTCCTTGTCACACAGCTCGGAATTATACCGACGGAGGGCAAAACCGTCATTTCGCAGCTCGGTATGGCAATTTACGGTTACGGCCCGATGTTTTATATCCTGCAGTTCGCAACCTCTATCATCCTTCTACTCGCGGCGAACACCGCCTATAATGGCCTGCCGACGCTGCTTGCGATCCTCGCCGGCGACGGATTTATGCCGCGCCAGTTCATGCAGCGCGGAACGCGGCTCAGCTTTTCGAACGGGATACTGTTCATCTTTGTTGCGGCGGCTCTGCTTCTTATCGTATTCAACGCCCAGACCCACGGCCTTATTCCGCTTTATGCCGTCGGTGTTTTCCTATCCTTCACACTCTCTCAGGCCGGCATGGTCATCCACTGGAAAAAGGATAAGGGCAAGGGCTACCGTCAGAAAATAGCGGTAAACGGCTTCGGCGCTCTTATGACGGCCGTCGGCACGGTTGTGGTATTTATGACCAAGTTCTCTCATGGCTCATGGGCGCTTGCCATTGCGATCCCCGTCATCGTCTGCATTATGCACCGGACCCAACGGCATTATAAATTCGTGGGCCGGCAGCTTCGGGTCGACGACTTTATGGCGCATTACCACAAAAGCGTCAGCCGCGATTCAAACCCCTGTATCGTTCTTGCCGGCGGGCTGAACCGCTCCGTCCTGAAAGCCCTCAACTATGCCAATCTGATCAGCTCCAATGTTGTCGCTCTGAATATCGCCACGGACGAGGTACAGGGCGAGCAGCTCCGGCAAAGGTGGCGGGACACCGGTATTGATATTCCGCTGGAGGTTATCTATACCCCGTACAGGGATCTGATCGGCCCGCTCGATGAATACATCCGCCGGCAGGAGGCTTATCTCAAACCCGGGGAAAGCATCTCCGTCGTTATGACCCGTTTTGTCGAGGAGCACTGGTTCGATAATATCCTGCATAACCAGACGGCGTATTTCATCATGCAGAGACTGCGCCGGCACAGAAATGTCGCGACAGTCCTCGTCCCCTACATCTATAGCGAAAAACTCGGACACAGGCCGACAAAAAAATCATAAAACCAAGTGCGAGCTGCAAAGAACAGACGCCGTTTCAAAAAGAGACGGAGTCTGTTCCGGGACCGCCGGCCGGAAACAAGCTGACCAAACGACAGGTACCGCTGCCGACGCATTATGCGGCAGTTTTTTTATTAGCCCCCGATCGAGCTGGTCTGCAAAACCTCAAACTGCTTTTTGGCCATGTTTATGGTCTTGATAAAGACTTGCTTTCTCAGTGCGCCGCTGTTCTCGCCGAAGGCAAAGCGTCCGGTCACGCCCTTATAGCTGATGCTCTGAAGCGCCGTCCTGATCGCCGCGGGCTTTGAAGAGCCGGCATCTCCGATGGCCTCCAGCAGCAGCATATAGGCGTCGTAAGCCATGGCCGATGCGGGAGAGGTATAGGCGTTTCCGCCGTTTCGGTCGACTCTGTCCTTATCCCGGCTGAGCCAGTCGGAAAAGCGTGAAGCAAACTCCGCGGAAACCGAATCGCCCGAGCTTCCGGCATCAAACGAAGAGGTAACATACACGTCCTCATAGTCCGCGCTCAGATTATTGAGCAGCAGAGCGGAGTCCCAGGCCTCCGGCCCCATGATCGGAAGCCGCAGACCCGCTTCTCCGGACTGCCTGATGAAGTAATCGGCCTCAAAGACACCCGAGAGCATGATAATAAAATCCGCGTCGCTTTCGCGGATTTCCTGAACAAGAGAACGGAAATTTTCCTGTCCGAGCTGGAAACTGAATTCCGCCGTTTCCCCACCGAGCTTTTCAAAAGCCTCGGAGAAAATGCGGCCGGCCTTCTTGGAATAATCGTCACCGACCTGCGTCAGTACGGCGGCGTGTTTCAGCGCCATGCTCCCTGCCAGGTTCGCAAGCGCGCCGCCTGTGAGCGCGTCGGTTCCGCACATACGGAAATAGGCGTCGCCATCCGCGGCAATATCCTCGCTCAGGCAGCTGATTCCAAGCAGCGGTATCCCGCTTTTTGAGAACTCCGCCAGCCCCGCGGCAGTTGCCTGCGCGCCGTAGGAGCCGAGTACCGCGGAAACTCCGGCGCCTGTCAGCGTTTTTGCCGCGGCCGCTGCATCCGTCGCATTATCCGCTTCGACGAGTCTGATTTCATAACTGACACCGGCTAGCTCAACCGTCGGATAAAGGGTGTTGGCGTACCTTATTCCGAGAGCTTCAGCGCTTCCGCCGAGCGCGTGATCCCCGGAGAGCGGTTCATATACACCGATATATATGCTGTTTTTATTCTGATCTCCGCTGCTCGGGGTGCCGGGCGCCTTCTTTCCGCCAAGACTGGCGGAGACGATCAGAAGCCCGGTAACAAAACAAATAAATAAAACGGCAAGTAGTATTTTTCTCATCAAAACTCCGGAAACATGATCTTTTTGTACACACGTCGCCCCGGCAGGGACCCTTTCACCTCCACAGGACCGCAGCGCCGGAGGCGCCGTCTGACTGTGCCCTATAACGTACGCTATAATAATCGCAGGCGATTATTATATGCGATCTCATGCCGCAGCGCAGGCTGCGCCGCATGGCATATTATATCATTCACTGCGTTCATGTTATAATATACTATAACTCGGTCAAAATCAAGGTACCCCGGTCAATTTGAGCATTTTAACGGCGCAGGCCGTATAAAACCGCCCGTGCCGCAAAATCACTGCGATATAATGGGGCTTGTCCGCCAGTCGGCGTTTCCGCGCCGTTCCTCCCGCGCACCGAAGGCGAGAACATAAAGATCGTGGGCTGAGTTTCCCAGCGCAAACAGCTCTCGGCAGCTCAAAGAAAGCGTTTTGATCGCCGCGGGCTTTGTAATCACCGGGATCTCCG
>JAISDV010000093.1 GCA_031264545.1 Oscillospiraceae bacterium
CACAGAACGAAGAAAGGCAGGTGCCGCTAAGGCAAAGGGGCTGTGTTTCGGACCGGCCCTATGGCGAAGATATTGCGCGCCTTATATCTTCACAATCCAAGACGCAATGAGGGACGCGGTTTTTATCCCGCGTCCCTCATTGCGCTGATCCGTTTGCGCATCTGTCACAAAAGCTGCTTCTTTTGTCGGACGGGCCCAAGCCGCCCCTTTTGTGCGGAACACGCGCTCATTTCAGCTTGATTCCGACGGTTATCAGGCTTTCCTTGAGCTTTTCAAGATTTTCAGGCGCCATTTCGCAGAGCGGCAGCCGCAGGCCGCCGACGTCCATACCCATGAGATTCATGGCGGTTTTGACCGGGATGGGGTTGACCTCGATGAAGAGCTTGGCGAACAGGTCGGCATACTTAAAGTACAGCTCGGTCGCCGCGCCGAAGTCCTTTTCAAGACAGAGCCGGCACAGCTCGGAGACCGCTCCGGGAACGATATTTGACGCTACGGAGATCACGCCGAGAGCGCCCATGGCCATCATCGGGATGGTGTTATCGTCGTTTCCGCTCCAGACAAAGAGCGCGTCTCCGCAGAGTGCGCGGGTGCGGGAAAAGAGACTGAAGTCGCCGGAGGCCTCTTTGATGCCGTTGATGTTCGGGTGCTCTGAGAGGGTCTTATAGGTTTCAGCCGCAATGCCGATGCCTGTTCTGCTGGGAACATTGTAGAGTATCATTGGGAGGTCCACACGGTCGGCCACCGTCGAAAAATGGCGCACAAGCCCGCGCTGGGTGGTTTTGTTGTAATAGGGCGTGACCATAAGTATACCGTCGACTCCGGATTTTTTTGCACTTTCGGCCAGACGGACACTGGTCATGGTGTCGTTCGAGCCGACGCCGGAAACGATTTTCATGCGGCCGGCGTTTTTTTGTACACAGAAATCCACAAGCCTTTCGTGCTCGTCTACGGGCTGGGTCGCGTTTTCACCCGTCGTTCCGCAGACGACGATACAGGAAATGCCCGCTTTGTGCTGACAGTCGATCAGCTCCGCCATTTTGTCGAAATCAATGCCTGTTCCGCGGAAGGGCGTAACGATTGCCGTTGCTGCGCCGGTAAAAATCGGTGTTTTCATAAAAAAGATCCTTCCTTTCGCTGCGCTCAAGACACAAACAGATCATTAAAAGGACTGATCTTTTTGCGCATGAAGCGCGGTTGAGCGAAGCGGGAGCGCTTCGCGCTTAAATTCAGCGTGATTTTTTACGCTAAGCTTCATAAACGCCGGGCACAATAGCCGGACTGAAGCGTCCTAACGGCCGGGCCGGATATATCCTTCCGCGCAGAGCAGCTCCGCGAGAAGGACGGCGCCGCCCGCGGCGCCTCTGAGGGTGTTGTGCGAAAGGCAGACAAACTTGTAGTCGTATTGGGTGTCCTCACGCAGACGGCCGGCTGAAACAGCCATCCCGTTTTCGAGATTGCGGTCAAGCCGGGACTGCGGTCTGTTGTCCTCGGTGAAATAATGGATGAGCCGCTCGGGTGCGGTGGGGAGCTTCAGCTCCTGGGCGCGGCCTTTGAAGCTGGCCCAGCTGTCGAGGATCGCGTCTCTGGAGGGCTTTTTGTCAAAGCGCACGAAAACCGCCGCCATATGCCCGTCGCTGCAGGCGACGCGCAGGCATTGTGAAGTGATTGCGGGATTGACAGCGGGGATGATGGCCCCGTTTTCGACTTTCCCCCAGATCTTCATGGGTTCCCGCTCGGACTTTTCCTCCTCGCCGCCGATATAGTGGATGCAGTTATCGATCATCTCCGGCCAGCGTTCGAAGGTTTTCCCGGCGCCGGATATGGCCTGATAGGTACAGGCGAGCACTGCGTTTATTCCGAAAGCGCTGCGTAAGGGGTGCAGGGCGGGGACATAGCTCTGGATGGAGCAGTTGGACTTGGCCGCGATAAAGCCTCTTTGGGTGCCGAGCCGCTTTCGCTGGCTTTCTATGACTGTAATATGCTCCGGGTTGATTTCCGGGATCACCATCGGCACGTCAGGCGTCCAGCGGTTGGCGCTGTTGTTGGAAATGACCGGGCACTCGCGCCCGGCGTAGGCCTCCTCCAATGCCACGGTTTCGTCCTTTTTCATATCGACGGCGGAGAAAATAAAATCCACCTCCGAGACGATCTTCTCCATATCGGCCCCGGCGTCCAGGACCGTCAGCTTCTTTGCGCAGTCCGGAATAGGCGCGCCCATAGCCCAGCGTCCGGAAACGGCCTCCTCGTAGCTTTTGCCCGCGCTGCGCGCGCTTGCCGCGACGGCCGAAAGCGCGAACCACGGGTGCCCGGCGATGAGCAGGACATAGCGCTGGCCGACCATTCCGGTAGCGCCGACGATCCCGACCCTGTATTTTTTCATGCTGTCCTGCCTTCTCTCTTTTTACCTGGAATAATATATTCCTGCCGGGCCTGAATCATGCGGGGCCAAAAATTTGCTGATTAGCTTGATTAATGGGCGGTCTGTGTAATATAATGACGGAAGAGTATGGGGTTATTGTTATGTATACCTTAATTGTGGATACTATCATAATTGGCCGTGGACTGTCAATAAATGTTCAACATGAAAATTGGATCGGGGTCCGCGGATTTTTTTGTCACTTTAGCGAAAGGAAGTACATATGAAACGTAAACTGCATAGAGGTCTGTCTGTGCTGGCCGCCGGGGCGCTTGCCCTTGCTGTGGTTTCCGCCGGCGCTCCGGCGCAGGCCGCGGGTTCAGTATATGTCAACGGTTCTTCCGGTATGCTCGGGGTTGATATCGGCTCGGCCTATGCGGTCGGCGGCACGGGCGAAATTTCCGTGGTCGGCGGCGCTTACGCCATAACGGGGACAGGAAATGTCGAGCAGATCGGGCAGGGCGCTTCAACCGCGGTTCCGAGCGGCGACCCGGACGGAACGACCGTAAGCGTTTCACAAAAAACCGTGCGTATCGGGCTTTACTATTACTACAGCAGCGGCCGTAATACGGCGCTGACCTCCGCAAATCTTGAAAATAAGGCGGGCAGCGGCTACAAGCTCGGCTATTATGATTCCGGCCGGAGCTTCATTGAGCTTGGC
>JAISDV010000162.1 GCA_031264545.1 Oscillospiraceae bacterium
CAGGCGGCGGATGTCGTCGCCGTTTAAGTACACCATGCCGCCTTTCGGTTTTAGAATGCGGCCTACGGCTTTCAAAACCGTGGACTTCCCGCAGCCGTTCGGCCCGACGATGGCCGTGATTTTCCCCTGAGGGATTTGCATGTCAAGGTCGTCTACCACAAGGTTTTCGTCGTAAGCGACGGCTAAATTCTCCGTTGCGATGCTGTTCATGCTCATTCATCCTTTCGTCACGCGCGGCTTTTGGCGAGTAAATATAGAAAATACGGCGCGCCGATGATTGCCACCATGATACCGGTGGGGATTTCCGAGGGCTGCACGATCACCCGCGCGATGGTGTCGGCCACGGATACGAGCGCCGCGCCCGTCAGCGCGCAGGTGGGCAGAAGTATGACATGCTTCGGCCCCACCAGCCGCCTTGCCAAATGGGGGGCAATCAGCCCCACAAAGCTGACGTTGCCGCTGACCGCCACGCAGGACGCCGCCAGCGCCACGGATGCCGCCAAAAGCCCGCGGCGCTCTTTTTCCACGGACGCGCCCAGGCTGTAGGCTACATCGTCACCCATGTTGAGCACGTCCAGTATGCGCGCTTTATAGAGCACATAGGGTATCAATAAAAGGAGCCACGGCAGCAGAGCCAGCACGAATCTCCAGTTTGAACCCCAAATGCTGCCCGCCTGCCATGTAGCGACGAAATTGAACTGCGTTTCGTCCAGCTTCACTATCAGCAAGGTGGTCAAAGCCGATATGCCCGCCTGTACCGCTACCCCCGTTAAGATCAGGCGCATGGGGGCGATGCCTGCGTTTCTTTTAAAGGCCAAAGCGTAGATGACAATGGCTGTCACGCCCGCCCCGGCTAAAGCCAGAAAGGGCAGAGTGAACACCGACAGGAAGGACTGCGCGCCGAAGAACATCACATACAATATGACCATCATCCCCGCGCCCGCGTTGATACCCAGCAGGCCG
This sequence comes from Oscillospiraceae bacterium, assembly GCA_031264545.1. Lineage (GTDB taxonomy): Bacteria > Bacillota > Clostridia > Oscillospirales > Oscillospiraceae > UBA2658. The sequence continues at coordinate 964 of JAISDV010000162.1, forward strand.
GGGTCGGCCAGCGCGTTCTTGGAAACGCCCTGTATGACGCAGCCGGAGAGCGCCAGCCCCGCGCCGACGAGGATGGAAACCACAATGCGCGGCAGGCGGAAATCGAATAAAATCAAATTTTCCTTATCCGTGCCGCCGCCGAAAAGAGTGCGCAGGGTATCCAGCGGGGAGAGTTTTGTATAGCCCGTGTTCATGCTGATGATGAAAGAAATAACAAGCAAAACCGCGCAGCCAGTGACGATGACCGTATTGCGAATGGCAATCTTGCGCTTGTAAGTTTCATTTTTCTTCTGTAGTTCTGTCATCACAGCGCCCTCCTTTGTTTGCGGGACAGATACAGGAAGAAGGGCACGCCGACAAGGGCGGTCAATACGCCGATGGGCGTTTCAAAGGGCGGGTTGAGCATCCGCGCGCCGAGGTCGGCGGCCACCATGAGCAGAGCGCCCAGTACCGCCGAGGACGGGATAATCCAGCGGTAATCCACACCCACAAGGTATCGCGCCAGATGGGGAATAATGAGGCCCACAAAGCCCACCGCTCCCACGACGGACACCGAAGCGCCCGCCAGTATAAGCACAACCAAAGAGCAGAGGACGTTGACAATTGCCGTATTCAGCCCTAACCCCTTCGCCACATCCTCACCCAAGCTTAAAAGCGACACCGAACGGGACAGAGCGATAGCGCCCAATAAAGCGCCGAGTATCCACGGGGTCATGATTTTGATCTGTTCCCAGTTGGAGCCTGCCACGCCGCCCGCCGTCCAGAACATGATGTCCCGCGCCACGTCGAAGTACAGAGCAATGCCCTGACTGAGCGCGGCCAGTAATGCGCTGACCGCCGCCCCCGCAAGTACAAGGCGCATAGGCGTCGCCCCACCGTGCCGCATGGAGGCGACGCCGTTCACCAGCACAGCGCCGAGCGCCGCGCCGAAAAACGAAAACAGGATGATGTTCATATATCCAAGCCCCGGAAAAAAGGCGAAGCAAATGGACAGGGCAAAGCCCGCCCCGGCGTTGAGGCCGAGCAGCCCTGAATCGGCCATCGGGTTTCGGGTTGTTCCCTGCATGATGGCTCCGGCTACGGCAAATGCCGCGCCCACAAGGGCGCTGGCGATGACGCGGGGCAAGCGCAAATCCACTACGATCAGGTGGTGGGTGCTTTCCCCGTCAAAGCGGAACAAGGCGTCCCACACCGTAGACAGCGGAATACTCGCCGCGCCTTTGGTGATGGAAAGCGCCATAAGCAGAACCAGCGTTCCGCTGCCGAGCGCGATAATGAGCCATGCCGCCCACGCCCGGCCTTTTTTCTTCTGTTTTATGTCCTGAACCGGCTGTGCCTGTTCGCTTCTTTGATTCATTCGGGTACCCGCCTCCTTGCCGCTATGCCCCGGCTTGTGCCCGGTGCAGGCGGCTGTATATGCCGCCTCGCTGTAATAGTTCATGATGCCCGCCCTGCTCGGCAATGCCTTCCTCTGTCAGTACGACAATACGGTCGGCGTTTCGCATGGTAGCCAGCCGGTGAGCGATGAGTAGTGTTGTGCGGCCCTTGGCCAACTCCGCAAGGGAATGCTGGATGGCGGCTTCCGTTTCCGTGTCCAGCGAGGAAGTCGCCTCGTCCAGTATGAGGATAGGCGGGTTTTTCAGGAACATCCGGGCGATAGAGAGCCGCTGCTTTTGCCCGCCGGAGAGCTTTACGCCCCGCTCCCCGATAACTGTGTCCAGTTCATTCGGCTGCTCACGGATAAATTCGTCAAGCTTGGCGCGCCGCGCCGCTTCCCATATTTCCCGCTCGGTGGCGTCCAGCTTGCCGAACTGGATGTTTTCCCGGATGGTTCCGCCAAATAAAATCACGCTCCAGTTCCCGGTGGGCAGGAGGTCGTCTACAACCCGGCTGACTGTAAAAGGGAAAAGCAGCTCCAGCAGCGCCGCCGCCACCGCGCAGAAAAAATCCAGAAAAAACAGTCCTTTATAGGGGCGGTAATAAGGAAGCAAGCGTTTCAGGTTTTTTAACATGCCGGTTTTGTCCATCCTTTCATCGGCAATAGGTTGATTCTGACAATATAAAGCCGGACACAGGCCATCCGAACAGGCTGCGTCCGGCTTTGTAACACAGTGTTTTATTGAACTTGCCTATTTCAGTAACTTCTCAACAACGAAATCAGCCAACAGATGAACCCCCAAAGGCCCGGATATAAACATTGTTTCATCAAGTGGGTATACCTGTCCATTTTTCACGGCGGTCAGCGCATTCCACACACTGGAATCAGACATCGCCGCGATTCCCTGATCGAACTGCTCCTGAGTCGCTCTTATAAAGATATGATCGGGATTAAATACCGCCAAAGCTTCAAGGCTGCTTTGCTCCCACCATATATCGGGGAGGTCTTCCGGCGCGTTAAGGCCTAAGCCATTCTCGGCATATAGAGGCGCGTTGACGGGCAATCCATATATACTGACGGATTTCTCATACAACCCCATGATCATAACCGTATCCTCAACCGACGCCAGTTGTTCACGGGCCTCGGCAAGCTTAGCGTATTTATTTTCTATCAGTTTTTCCGCTTCCGCTTCTTTCCCGACTATTTTGGCGTATTCCCGCAGATTGTCGTCCAGGGTGTAATCCTCCGTCCAGCACGGTTGAATAACCGGCGCAATTTTCTCCAGTTCATCCCTTAATTTTACATTATCAGCATGGGTAGTGATAATAATCAGGTCCGGCTCCACCGAAGCCAACAATTCCAAGTTCACAGGATACCCCAATTCAATAATACCCGTATTGCGGAGAGGTTCCAATATAGGCGTGGAATCAATGAGGCCATTGTCAAAGGCCGCAGCGGGCGCAACACCAAGGGCATAAAACGGCTCAATAACACTAAAATGTGTCATCGCGACGCGTTCCGGTTGCTTTTCAACAACTACCTCTGCGCCCGTATTATCCACATAGATCCTCGGCCAAGCGGCTTCCTGTGTATCGCCGCTTGCGTCCGGCGTGCTTGTCCCGTTATTTCCCGCAGGCGTTCCGGCGCAGCCCGCCAGCAATCCCACCAAAAGCGCGGCTGATAGAATCAGTCCCATAAGTCTTTTCATCTTTATCATTCCTCCAATGTGATTATTGTTAGAAATGTATAACTCATTCCTGAAAATAAGTATAGCAAGCCACAATCTGCTTTGGAACAGACTATTTCCTGAAATTTAGGTGGACCATTTCCTGTTTGATTTATGAAAGGTATATTCACGCCACTCACTTGGAGACACGCTAAACTTCCTTTTGAATAGCCGATAAAAATACTTTTCATCCTCATATCCCACGTTTTTCCCGATTTCCCAGACGCTGCACTCGGTGGATTCAAGCAGCTTCCGCGCCTGTTCCAGCCGATAAGCAATGAGATAATCAATCGGGCTGACGCCTGTATGTTTCTTGAACACATCAGAAAAATATTTGCCGTTCATGCCATATCTGCGACCGAGTTCCTGTAAGGTATGCTGTTCCATATACAGCCGCTCCACATAGGCTTTCGCGTCCTCTACAACGCTGTGAGCATTGGTCTGCTGAATGCTCCGCGCACTGAAAAACATCTCGGAGAGAACGGAATATACCAGCGTTTTTGCTTGAAGCGTTGCATGTGCATTAGGTAGGCCCCCGTACGATTTGTACAAATTTGCAAGCTGCCACAACATGGATATAATCCGTGAATTCATACCGATTTCCAACTCATACGGACTATGAATATAGCTTGCGTCAGTTCCTTCATAATCATAATATAGTGTGAGAAACTCACAAGGAAACCCGCCCGCAACCTGAGTTGTCAGCCACTTTTCCGGTGCGCCGTGAACGACTTTACCTGGCAAGAGCGAGTAACTGTTTCCGGCGAAGTTGAATTCCGCCTTTCCTTTCAAAGAAAAATGGAAAGCGGACACTTCCGTATTAAAGGGCGCCCATGCGTTTTTTGTAGACCACTCGGTAAAAAACGCATCCAGCGGCTCAAAATGCAGCTTTGCGTATTCCTCCGTTATTTTGTTCAAGTTGATGCTCACATTTACCATTCCTTTCATGCCGCTCTGTTTGATAAACCTTCTCCCGCATCGCTGGCTAACGCGCAAAGCGCAACACCCAGGCAGACAATAAAAATAAGCCAGTCTCTCGGTATGGCTGCTCGCGCTTCGCACTACCGCGTAATACTTCCGAGTAACACAAAAGACGGCGCCCCGCGCATTTATCTCATAGGCGCCATAAATACGCATCCATGCCAAGCTAAAACTTCGGTTAGAAATAACTAACTTGTAAAAGTATAAAGCGTCGGTTCTCATTTGTCAAGAGGCGGCTGCGGCAGAGTGCATTGTCCTCTCATGCCCTCATAGTTTCTCGGCCGTTTCTCATCACAAGTAACCATAACCGATGCTTGACAAACGCCTGTTATTTATGATATATTACATATAAATTATATATGTAATATATCATAAATTTATTTTATATTTTTTTAGCGATTTTGAGTCAACAAATTATAGAATTTCAGGAAAGGAAAATCGCGTTATGAGTGTAAAAAAGCCTTTGAGCATCGCGGTATACGGCAAAGGGGGGATCGGCAAGTCTACGACCGCCTCAAACTTGAGCGCCGCTCTCGCGGAAACGGGGTACAAAGTCATACAAATCGGCTGCGACCCCAAAAGCGATTCCACAGGTACGCTGAGACAAGGCGCCTATCTTCCCACCGTACTGGACAGTATTTATGAAAACAAATCCGTTGCTCTCGCGGATATTTCAACATTCGGGTTTAAACATGTGCTGTGCATAGAGGCCGGCGGTCCGGTTCCCGGCGTCGGGTGCGCGGGACGCGGGATTAACGCCGCCGTGGAGCTGCTTCATGAGCTTCATGTATTTGAGGAATTTGATCCGGATTTTGTGCTATATGATGTGCTGGGGGATGTGGTCTGCGGTGGATTCGCCACGCCCATACGGGAAGGGATTACAGATTGCGTTTATGTGGTGAGTTCCTCGGACTTTATGGCGATATACGCCGCGAACAATCTGTTCCAGGCGATTTGTAAATACGCGCCTTCCGGGGGATCCCGGCTGGGGGGAGTGATTGCCAACGGACTGACCGCCCCTTATTCGAAGCTCATCGTGGACGACTTTGCTCAGCGCGCCGGCGTCCCCGTCGCCGGTTACATTCCCCGCTCGCCGATCGTCGCCCAGAGCGAACTGTACGGGCAAACGGTGGTAGAAGCGAATCCTGGCTCCGCGCAGGCAAAACTTTACAGGGACTTGGCAAATTATATTATCAGCAATGAGACATTCGTCGTTCCAAACCCTCTGAGCCAGACCGATTTGAGAAACTGGGCAAAAAACTGGGGCGATAAAATTTATGAGTATGAAAACGGGGTCGTTACGTCTCAGGCGGAATTCGTATGAACGGCGCCGCTCATTACGAAAAACTGAAACGGCCGCCGATCCGCGAGAAACGAATCGGCGGCATAAACGCTTATTACGGAAAGATTTCAGACTTAATCGAGGAATTTGAATCTTCCGGAGGCGTACAGCGTGTACGGACATATACCCAAACATTGGAAGATGAGCTTACTTACGCAATACGCGCGCTGTTGACATTGCGCGGCGGCGTATTGGTGGTTCATGGCCCTCGCGGCTGCGCTATGGCGGTATTTGCCGCCGTGTCCGTTTTGGGACGCGGCCGGACGTATCCTTGTCTTGCCCGTTGTTATTCCACTGACCTCTCGGAGAAAGACTCCATCATGGGAAGCGAAAAAAAACTGCGTGACGCCGTCCGCCGCGCCTGCGAGGAACACCGTCCGAAACATATATTCATATTAACGACGCCGGTCGTAGCGATTAATAATGACGATGTGATTTCCGCGGCGCGTGAAATGAGCGAACAGTTGGGAGTACGTATCCTGCCGGTTTTTACGGATGGATTTAAAAGCCGTATGCCTCAAACGGGTTCGGATTATGCTTTCCACGCGATATTCGGAATGTTACGCGGCGCGCGTGGGGGAACGGCTGCCGGCAAAGAGTCCGGAACGGCTGCGTCTGGCGGTGAAAGCCGGATTCCCGCCGGCGCGGAGTCCTGGCGCGTTTCTGTGGCTGCGGTTAACACAAGCGCGGAAGATATGGATGAGCTAATACGAATGCTTCAGGAAGCCGGCATAGAAGCGGAACCGTTTTTTAAAGCGATGAATGAGACGGATGAGAAAGGCGGCCTGGTATTGCCGGAGGCGGAACTTTTTTTGTGCGTTGGGCCGGAAGAAACCGGATACTTCGCGGAGTGCCTGAATTCGGACGCAGCGGCGCGCGCGCTTTCCGTGGCGCCGCCTGTGGGACTTGAGGGTTCCCGCC
>JAISDV010000201.1 GCA_031264545.1 Oscillospiraceae bacterium
CGACGCGAACCGGCGTTTCATCGAGATGTTCGGCTATACCTGCACGCTCAAGACCGATACCGAGGTCATCGCATATATTTTCGATTATCTTCTCCGCCGCCAGAAACTGACGCTGAAGGAGGCCGCCTCGGTAGTGGCCGCCCCCTTTTGGTCGACCATCGACACCCGGCCGCCCGAGGAAAAGAGGCAGCTGCGCTTTTTGCGCAATACCTTCGGCAGCCTGCTGGTGACAGGGCCGTTTTCCATCCTGCTGGGCTACGAGGGCGGGCTTATGGCGCTTAACGACCGCCTGAAGCTCCGCTCGATGGTCGCCGCCGAAAAGGACGATATGGTTTATTTTGCGAGTGAGGAATGCGCTATCCGCGTCATGGAACCGGACCCGGACAGGCTCTGGGCGCCGCGCGGGGGCGAGCCGGTCATTGCCAATCTGGAAGGAGGGCTCAGCTGATGGCCTTCACGCTTCTTTTTCCCGATTTTGACATTCTGCGCGACCCGAATCGCTGTATCAAATGCCGTGTCTGTGAGAGGCAATGCGCGAATGAGGTGCACCAATACGACGAAGAGCACGACATCATGCTTGCCGACGAGAACAAATGTGTCGACTGCCAGCGCTGCGTGACGCTCTGTCCGACCAAAGCGCTGCGTATCTGTGAAAACGAGCAGGTGTTCCGCAAAAACGCCAACTGGCGCGCCCAGACGATCAAGGAGATCTACCGCCAGGCTGAGAGCGGCGGCGTCCTGCTCTCCTCGATGGGCAATCCGGAGCCCTTTCCGGTCTACTGGGATAAGACGCTCATAAATGCCTCTCAGGTAACGAATCCCTCCATCGATCCCCTGCGCGAGCCGATGGAGACGAAGGTCTTTCTCGGTAAAAAGCCCGAGATGATAGAACGCAGCGCGGACGGTACGCTCAAGACAGAGCTGACGCCCCAGCTCGAGTTGAAGGTCCCCCTGATGTTCTCGGCAATGAGCTTCGGCTCGATCAGCTACAACGCGCACAAAAGTCTCGCTATGGCCGCAACGGAGCTGGGCATCTGCTACAATACCGGCGAGGGCGGTCTGCACGAGGACTTTTATCAATACGGTAAAAACACGATCGTCCAGGTGGCCTCAGGGCGCTTCGGCGTGCACAAGGGCTATCTCGAGGCGGGCGCGGCCATCGAGATCAAAATGGGGCAGGGCGCAAAGCCCGGTATCGGCGGCCACCTGCCCGGTACGAAGATCGTCGGCGAGGTGTCCAGAACGCGCATGATCCCCGAGGGCTCTGACGCGATCTCGCCCGCGCCGCACCACGACATCTATTCCATCGAGGATCTCCGCCAGCTCGTCTACTCGCTGAAGGAAGCGACGAGATACGCAAAGCCCATCATCGTCAAGGTCGCCGCGGTCCACAATATTGCGGCGATTGCCAGCGGCATCGCCAGAAGCGGTGCGGATATCATCGCGATAGACGGCTTCCGCGGCGGCACGGGCGCGGCTCCGACCCGCATACGGGACAACGTCGGTATTCCCATCGAGCTTGCGCTGGCCAGCGTGGACGCGCGGCTGCGCGAGGAGGGGATACGCAACAGCGTCTCGCTTGTGGTCGGCGGCAGCATCAGAAGCAGCGCGGACGTGGTCAAGGCGATCGCCCTGGGCGCGGACGCCTGCTATATCGCGACGGCGGCGCTTCTGGCAATGGGCTGCCACCTCTGCCGGAGCTGCCAGGCCGGCAAATGCAATTGGGGCATCGCGACCCAGCAGCCCGACCTTGTCAAAAGGGTCAATCCCGATATCGCCGCGCCGCGGCTCGTGAACCTCATTACCGCATGGGGGCACGAGATCAAGGAGCTGCTCGGCGGTATGGGCATCAATTCCATTGAGGCGCTCCGGGGCAACAGGCTGATGCTCCGGGGTATCGGACTGAACGAAAAAGAGCTTTCCATCCTTGGGATCGCTCACGCGGGGGAGTGATCGCATGAAGCGCGTTTACGTCAATGAAGAGTGGTGTCTCGGCTGCCGTCTCTGCGAATACCACTGCGCCTTTGCCAATTCCGGAAAAACGCATATGGCCTCGGCCCTGATGAATGTGAAGATCAGGCCCAATATCCGCGTCGAAGACGACGGGAAGGTCTGTTATGCCGTCTCCTGCCGCCATTGCGAGGAGCCGTTGTGCGTGACAAGCTGCATTACCGGCGCGCTGACGCGGGAGAACGGCGTGATCACGATAGACGGGGCGCGCTGCGTCGGCTGTTTTACCTGTGTGCTCTCCTGCCCCTACGGCTGCGTGCGGCCGACCGGGCAGGGCGCAATGCAGAAATGCGAGCTTTGCCTGACGAATGGCGGCGTCCCGCGCTGTGTTATCGGCTGTCCGAACAACGCCATCGTCTTTGAAGAGAGGTGAGTCCGGTGAAATATGTGATAATCGGGAATTCCGCCGCCGCTGTCGGCGCGGTCGAAGGCCTCAGGTCCGTTGATCCCGAAGGCGCGATAACGCTCGTCAGCAATGAGACGTATCACACCTATTCCAGACCCTTGATCTCCTATCTGCTTCAGGGCAGGACCGACAGGCAGCGCATGAAATACCGCCCGGACGACTTTTATGAGACAAACGGCTGCCGGACGCTCTTCGGGAGGACGGCGGTAAAACTTGAGCCGGAGAAAAGATCCGTCCTGCTCGACGACGGAACGGCGCTTACCTATGACAGCCTGCTCGTCGCGGCCGGTTCGTCCCCCTTCGTGCCGCCGATGGCAGGGCTGGAAAGCGTGGAAAAGCACTTTTCCTTCATGTCTCTCGACGATGCGAACGCGCTGGAACAGGCGCTTTTCCCGGAGGCGCGCGTACTTATTGTCGGCGCGGGACTGATCGGTCTCAAATGCGCCGAGGGCATTTTCGGCCGGGTAGGCAAGATCACGGTCCTCGACCTTGCAGCGCACGTGCTCCCCAGTATCCTCGACGAGGCGGGCGCTGCGCTGGTGCAGCGTGCCCTTGAAAGCAAAGGCGTCGATTTCCGCCCCGGCGTATCCGTAAAGCGTTTTTCCGGCGGTTCGGCGGAGCTGGCCGACGGACAGGCGCTGGCGTTTGATATTCTCGTCACGGCCGTCGGCGTGCGGCCGAACGCCGCGCTTGTCAGGGATGCGGGCGGCGAGACCGACGGGGGCATTCTTGTGGACGACAAAATGCGGACAACGCTTTGCGGCGTCTATGCCGCGGGAGATTGCGTGCTCAGCCATGATTTGAGCTGCGGAAGCGCCCGCATTCTGGCGATCCTGCCGAACGCCTATTCGGGCGGCTTTGCCGCCGGGACCGCAATGGCGGGCGGCGAACCGGCCCCGCGCAGGACCCTGCCCATGAACGCCATCGGTCTTTTCGGCCTGCATATTGCCACCGCCGGAAGCTATACGGGTGAGGTCTATCAGGCACAGGACGCCGAAAGCTACAAGAAGCTGTTTTATTCCGGCGGCGTGCTCAGGGGCTATATCCTGATCGGCGACGTTGACAGGGCGGGTATTTATACCGCGCTGATCCGGGAGCAAACGCCGCTCTCGCAGATTGATTTTCCCGCGGTCTGCCGGGAGCCGTCGCTCATCGCTTTCGGCAGGGCTTACCGGGATGAGAAGCTGGCCGGGAAAAAGGACTGAGCTGCGGGCAGGACGCCTGCTCCTCTCGGGCTGCTATAGGAAAGAAAGGGCTGTAGTTTCATGAAAATCGATTGCTCCGGTAAAAATTATGATATACTCAATCAGGAGATCGCGGGGCTTGAGGGCGATATCGCGCTTATCAACTGCTGCGGGCAGCGTTTTATCGGCGCGGGGGCTTCCGGAAAGCGGCTCACGATCAGCGGCGTTCCGGGAAACGCGCTCGGCGCGTATCTCGACGGGGCGGAAATCAGCGTCCTCGGCAACGCGCAGGACGCGACCGGCGACACGATGAACGCCGGGCGTATCGTGATAAACGGCAGCTGCGGAGACGCGGTCGGCTATGCGATGCGCGGCGGCGAGATCTATGTCCGCGGAAACGTCGGTTACAGAGCGGGAATCCACATGAAGTCCTATGAGGATAAGGTTCCGGTTCTCGTCATCGGCGGCAGGTGCGGCAGCTTCCTCGGCGAATATCAGGCCGGCGGGCTGATTATTGCGCTCGGGCTCGGTTACGGCGACCGGGAGGTGCTGGATAACTTCTGTGCGACCGGGATGCACGGCGGGAAAATCTTTATCCGTGCGAACACCCTCCACGCGCGAATCAGCCCGCAGATCAGCGTGAGAGACGCCGGCGCCCGGGATCTGGCGCTCATAGCGCCGCATATCCGGGAATTTTGCACGCTTTTTGGAAAAACAGAGCCGGAAATTTACGAAAAAAGCTTTAAGGTCCTCTCGCCGAATTCCTCAAACCCATATCACCAGCTCTATGTCCAGAACTAACGCATATCCGGCGGCGCGGCGTTTTATCGGCGCCTCTCCGGCATCCTGTAAAAAATGCTTGGGTCTGACACAAAAGCCGCTCAAATTTTGCGTATCCGGTTTGTGTGAACGGACCCTGGACGGAGGCAGAATTCTATGTTATACTCTATCAGTGAAGTCTTGGATTACGTCAGGGAAGAGGATGTCAAATTCGTCCGCCTGGCGTTCTGTGATGTTTTCGGCACGCCGAAGAACGTCTCCGTTCTGGCCGCGGAGCTGGAAACGGCCTTCCGCAGCGGCGTTTCGATTGACGCGTCCGCGATCGCCGGCTTCGGCGGAGCGGGGTATTCGGATCTTTTTCTGATTCCGGATTCGACGACGCTTTCCGTCCTGCCCTGGCGTCCGACCCACGGGCGTGTTGTCAGGATGTACTGTGATGTGGCGAAGCCGGGCGGCGAGCGCTTTGAAATGGATCCCCGCGGCATACTCAAAAAGGCCGTTGCGGCGGCTGCCGAGAAGGGCCTCGGCTGCGCCTTTGGCACGGAATACGAATTTTACCTTTTCAAAAACGACGAAACGGGCCAGCCGACGACCGTTCCGATGGACAGGGCGGGCTATATGGATATGGCGCCCGAGGACGCGGGCGAAAATGTCCGCCGCGAGATCTGCCTGGCGCTTGAGGAGATGGGGCTCGTCCCCGAGGCCTCCCATCACGAGGAAGGCCCCGGACAAAACGAGATCGACTTCCGCTTCAGTGACGCGCTTTCCGCGGCCGACAACTCGATCACCTTTAAAACTGTCGTCAAAACGATTGCCGCAAGAAGCGGGCTTACGGCCTGCTTTGATCCGAAGCCGATCGCCAATGCCTGCGGCAGCGGCATGCATATCAATATTTTTCCGCAATTGCATGGGGGAGGGGATTGCTTTTATCCGTTCATGGCGGGTATAATGGAGCATATTTCGGAAATGACCCTGTTTCTGAATCCCACCACCCAGTCCTATCTTCGGCTCGGCGGCCACAAGGCGCCGCAGTATATCAGCTGGTCTCCCGACGACCGCGCCCAGCTCATCCGCTTCCCGGCCCGGGGAAACGGCAGGGGCAAAATTGAGTTGCGCTCACCGGATGCGAGCGCAAACCCTTATCTTGCTTATGCCCTGCTGATCTATGCCGGACTTGAGGGGATCGAACGCGGTCTTGCGCCTCCGACCCCCACAGAGCTTGATTTTTTCGCGGCCCCGGAGCAGGCGCTTGCCGGTCTGAAAAGACTTCCCGATTCGCTCGGGAAAGCCGCCGCCGCGGTCCTTGAAGACGGCGCGTTTATCAATAAGTACATCCCCCTTCAGGTCATCAGAGCATATGTTTCCGACGGCAGATGAGAAGGTGCGTACCTGAACGAAGGGGGAGGCTGACATGTTAGGCAACAGAGCGCAATACAGCGTGCTGGTGGTATCCGCTTCTCAGAAGATTACCGATCTGTTCCATGAGCTTTTACCCTCCGGCGCCTTTTATCCCATCGTAGCCACGTCTGGCTGCGGGGAGGCAAAGCGGGATCTGATTTCCGCTGAATACGATATCATTGTGATAAACGCGCCGCTGGCGGACGAATTCGGCTCGGATTTTGCCTTGGATATGGTTCAGGACAGCGCTTCGGCCGTTCTCCTGCTTGTGGCGAGCGACCTTTACGGCGAGGTTTGCAGCAAGGTCGAGGGCTACGGCGTCATGACGCTCTCCAAGCCGCTCAACCGGACGACGCTCTATACCGCGATGACTCTGGCCTACGCCACGCGGGCGCGGCTGCGCGCGATGGACAAGAAAAACAGGAGCCTGGCCGCAAAGATGAGCGAGATCAGGGTTGTCAACCGGGCGAAATGGACCCTCATTGAAGCGCTGGGCATGACGGAAGAGCAGGCGCACCATTACATTGAGAAGCAGGCGATGGATTCGCGGGCGCCCAAGGGCGAGATCGCGTATACAATCCTCAAGACCTACGGAAAATAGGGAGGTCCTTCTGCCCCTGAAAGGGGCCTCCCATTAAAATAAAATGAGCGGCGTCGCGGCGGCCGCTTGTCTTGTTTGAAAAGGGAGATAGTATGAGCAAGTACATTTTTGTAACCGGCGGCGTCGTGTCGGGCCTGGGCAAGGGTATCACGGCCGCGTCTTTGGGCAGGCTGCTCAAAGCGAGAGGGCTGAAGGTCGCGGCGCAGAAACTCGACCCCTATATCAATGTTGACCCCGGCACGATGAGTCCTTATCAGCATGGAGAGGTCTATGTCACGGAGGACGGCGCGGAGACGGATCTGGATCTCGGGCACTATGAGCGCTTCATCGACGAGGACCTGAACAGGTATTCAAACCTCACGACGGGCAAGGTGTACTGGAATGTCCTGAATAAGGAACGCAGGGGCGAATATCTGGGCGAGACGATCCAGGTCATCCCGCATATCACCAACGAAATTATCGATTTCATCTACGGCGTGGGAAAAAAGACCAAGGCGGATGTCGTGATCACCGAAATCGGCGGCACAACGGGCGACATCGAGAGCCAGCCCTTTCTCGAGGCTATTCGCCAGATCGCGCTCAGAGAGGGCCGCGAAAACGCGCTGTTTATCCATGTCACGCTCGTCCCCTTTCTGCGCGGCTCGGACGAGCATAAATCGAAGCCCACGCAGCACTCGGTCAAGGAGCTGCAGGGCATGGGGATCCATCCGAGCATCATCGTGCTGCGCTGCGACCAGCCGCTTGAGGAAGACATTTTCCGCAAAATCGCGATGTTCTGCAACGTAAAGCCCGACTGCGTGATCGAGAACGTGACCGTCCCGATCCTCTACGAAGCGCCGCTCATGCTGGAGAAAAGCAGCTTCTCAGATATCGTCTGCCGTGAGCTGAGCCTGCAGACCGCGCCGCCCGACATGAAGGAATGGCGCGAAATGATCGACCGTATCAAGGGCCGCAGCAGGGAGGTCACTATAGCTATCGTCGGCAAATATGTCCGCCTTCACGACGCTTATCTCTCCGTTGCCGAGGCGCTGCGCCACGCCGGCTATGAGCTGAATACCCATGTCCGCATCAAATGGGTGGACAGCGAGACGATTTCCCCGGACAATTGCCGCGGTACCTTTTCCGATGTGGACGGCATCCTCGTGCCCGGCGGCTTTGGTTCGAGGGGAATCGAGGGTAAAGTCTGCGCGGCGCGATACGCCCGCGAGCATAATGTGCCCTATCTCGGCATCTGCCTTGGTATGCAGATCGCCGTCATCGAATTCGCGCGCGGCGTCTGCGGCCTGAAGGCTGCGAATTCCGGCGAGTTTGACAGCGAGACGCCGCACAAGGTCATCGACTTCATGCCCGACCAGAGCGACACAATCAATAAGGGCGGCACGATGCGTCTCGGCGCGTATCCCTGCCAGATCGTACCTGGAACGATGCTCAGTAAATGCTACGGCTCGGAGCTGATCCATGAGCGCCATCGCCACCGCTATGAGTTTTCCAATGACTACAGGGAATTGATGGTGGAAAAAGGCCTTGTCGTCGGCGGCGTCTCGCCGGACAAGCGCATCGTCGAGACCATCGAGCTGCCGCAGAATGATTTCTATGTCGGCGTGCAGTACCATCCGGAATTCAAAAGCCGCCCGAACAGGGCGCATCCGCTCTTTCTCGGTCTTGTCAGGGCCGGACTGAAAAAGTCCGGGATCACGGGCAGGAAAAGCGACTGCGCGCTGTGAAGGGCGTCTGTTTCGCGCTTTTGCCGGATACGGGCTTGACATCGGGTATTTCTGTGTTAAACTGTCATTAATTAAAGAGCGATACCAAAATGATGGAGGCGCGGTCGTCATCAGTAGCCGCCGGGTTATCCGGGGGCGAAAGGGGCCACCGCCGAAGCGTCTCAGGCACGGGTGCGCGCGCGGGATGCTGGGCTGCGGGAGAATATGTCGCAGACTGCCACGAAAGTGGAGAGCTGTCATTGGTCAAAAGCGGCTTCAGCCGTTTTGAATACATTTCCTGTTTTTATGTATGGCCATGAGTTTTTCATATTTGAAAGCTCATGGCTTTTTGCTTAAAGGCGGGACGACGACGAGGAAGGAAAGATGATATGAAAAAGTTCACTGCACTCCTGCTTGCGCTCACACTGCTTGCGGGACTGGCCGCCTGCGGAGGCGCGCCTTCCGGGGACCCCACGCCCGCGGCTTCTCCTGCCGGCTCCGCGGAGCCCGCCGAGACGCCCGGCGCGGCCGTGGCCTCCGGCGTTGAGGACGGCGTTCTCACGGTCGCGATGGAATGCGCCTATGCGCCGTATAACTGGGCGCAGGCGGACGATTCCAACGGCGCGGTCCCGATTAAGGATTCCAGCGAGTACGCGAACGGTTACGACGTGATGATGGCAAAAAAGCTCTGTGAGGCCAACGGCTGGGCGCTTGAAATTGTCCGGCTCGACTGGGATTCCCTGATTCCCGCCGTCCAGACGGGTCTTGTCGACGCCGTTATCGCCGGCCAGTCCATGACGCCCGAGCGTATGGAGCAGGTGGATTTTGCCGGCCCCTACCTCTATGCGACTATTGTCTGCCTGACGCTGAAGGACGGCGCCTTCGCATCCGCCAAGGGCATTTCGGACCTCGCCGGCGGGACCGCCACGAGCCAGCTCGGCACGATCTGGTACGATACCTGCCTGCCCCAGGTCAAGGACGCGAAGATCCAGCCGGCTGCCGAAACCGCCCCCGCTATGTTGATGGCCCTCGCGACAAAAACCGTTGATTTCGTCTGCACGGACATGCCTACCGCCCAGGGCGCCGTCGCCGTTTATCCGGAAATGACGATTTTGGACTTCTCCGGCGGCGGAGACGACTTTGCCGTCAGCGAGAGCGACGTCAACATCGGCATCTCTCTTATGAAAGGCAACGCGATCCTTCTGGACGCCCTGAACAATGTCCTCTCCGCCATGACCGCGGACGATTTTAATGTGTTGATGGCCGAGGCCACCGAGATACAGCCCAGCAATGGCTGATTCTTCGGGGGACAAGCCCCGTGATCCTGGAAGGGAGCATAGGCCGAAATGGATAGACTGGCCCAACTCGGCAGCGACATTGTAAAGCTATGGGGAAACTACGGCCCGACCTACCTGAACGGTATGTGGAGCACGATCTGGCTCGCCGTCGTCTGCACGTTTATCGGCTGTCTCATCGGTTTTCTGTGCGGCGTTCTCCAGACGATACCCTGTGAGAAAAACGATCATATCGTCAAGCGCTTTTTCATCGGACTGCTCAGGCTTGTTATCCGGATCTACGTCGAGGTGTTCAGGGGCACGCCGATGATCCTTCAGGCCGTCTTTGTGTATTTTGGCCTGCCGTATTTTACGAAGGATGCCATCCGCTTCACCAGTCCGATTTTGGCGGCGCTGGTGGTCGTTTCGATCAACACCGGCGCATACATGGCCGAGACGGTGCGCGGCGGTATTCTCTCCGTCGATCCCGGGCAGACCGAGGGCGCGAAGGCCATCGGTATGCGGCATTTCCAGACAATGCTGTCTGTTATCCTGCCGCAGGCCCTGCGGAGCATCATGCCTCAGATCGGCAACAATCTGATCATCAATATCAAGGACACCTCGGTCATGTTCATCATCAGCTACACCGAGTTTTTTGCCGTCCACAGAGGGGTATCCGGCGCGACCTACATGTATTTTCCCTCAGCGGCGATTGAAATGGCCGGGTATCTGCTCATGACGCTCAGCTGTTCCGTCCTCCTGCGCTGGATGGAGAAAAAAATGGACGGCGCGGACAGCTATGACCTCGCCACAACGGATACGCTGGCCCACACCAGCGGGACGCTCAATTTCAGAAAAAGACGCGCCCTCAGCGCGGCGCGGCATAAGGCCGTCCCGCGCGACGCCGGAAAACCGGACCGCGGCCGGGACGAGAGGGGGCGCTGAAATGGACGACAGGCTTTTACAGGTCAGCCATCTTTCCAAGAGCTTCGGCCATAACGTCGTGCTGCGGGATATTGACTTTTCTATCCGCCCCGGCGACGTGACCAGCATCATCGGCGCCTCCGGCTCCGGAAAGTCGACGCTTCTGCGCTGCGTCAACATGCTGGAAATACCCAGCTCCGGCCGGATACTTTTTCACGACAGGGACGTCATGGCCAGGGGCTTCAACATCCCCGCTTACCGGGCGAAGGTCGGCATGGTTTTCCAGAGCTTCAACCTCTTTTCAAATATGACGGTGCTGGAAAACTGCGTGATCGGCCAGCGCAAGGTGCTCGGTCGCGACCGCGCGAGCGCCGGAAAGACGGCGCGGGAATATCTCGACAAGGTCGGCATGTCGCCCTTTATCAACGCCAGGCCCCGCCAGATTTCCGGCGGGCAGAAGCAACGCGCCGCCATCGCGCGGGCGCTGGCTATGGAGCCGGAGGTCCTGCTTTTCGACGAGCCGACGAGCGCGCTCGACCCGCAGATGGTCGGCGAGGTGCTCGACGTCATGAAAACGCTTGTCGCGGAGGGATTGACCATGCTCGTCGTGACGCACGAAATGGCCTTTGCCCGGGATGTTTCCAGCCACACGGTTTTCATGAAGGATGGGATCATCTGCGAGGAGGGCCCGCCGAAGCAGATTTTCGGAAGCCCCGAAAAGCAGGAAACCAAGGACTTCCTTGCCCGGTTTTTCCGCAGCTGACGGCATAACCGCGCGAAACGGAGACAGGAACGCAAAAAAGCGGGAAGTCATACAGGCAGCTTGCGCGCCCGTCCCGTAAGGACCGGACAAACTGAATACGAATAAACACCGCGTTCCCAAGCCGCCTTGGAACGCGGTGTTTTTATACAAACCGCGATGCGCATCCTACCGCTGGAAAAATGCGTTTTGAAATGGCTTTTGGGCCGGATCGAGGCGCGTTTTTGTGTGCGGCTTTTCAGTAAGGGCATTTTTCGGCGGACCTGTTTTAGCGTCTTAACGCGATTGACATCCGTGCCGGCCGCAAATATAATTAAGGCGGACCTGCCGCAGGGGTGCGATCCTATATTCCGGGCGCCGTGATCCGGCGCGCAAGGAGCCTTCGGGGGAAATTGCTTTGATCAAGATCAGCAATATCAAGCTGCCGCTCGGCTGCAGTGAAAGCGACATCAGGCAAAAGGCCGCGGAGCTGCTGGGCATCTCAACGGACAGCCTGGAAAATTTCGCGCTCGCGCGCCTTTCCGTCGATGCCAGAAAGAAAAGCGAGATACACTATGTCTGTGCGGTGACGCTTTCGGCGGAAAATGAGGAAGCGCTTGCCGCCGCGGCGCGAAGCAGGCAGGTATCGCTTTTTACGCCGCAGGAATATGTTTTTCCCGGACTGAAACGGAAAAGCAAGCTGCCGCCGGTCGTCGCAGGCATGGGGCCGGCGGGATTATTTGCCGCCCTGCACCTGGCGCGCGCGGGGCTGCGGCCTGTTGTGCTCGAACGGGGACGTTCGGTGGAGGCGCGTACGCGCGATGTGGCGCGGTTCTGGAAGACAGGCGAGCTCGACCCCGATTCGAACGTCCAGTTCGGCGAAGGCGGCGCGGGCACTTTTTCGGACGGCAAGCTCTCGACGGGGACGAATGATCCGCGCATTTCCCACGTTTTCAGCACCTTTGTGTCCTTCGGCGCGCCGGAGGACATCCTGTGGTCAAACCGCCCGCACGTCGGGACAGACGTGCTCAGAGACGTCGTGCGGAATATCAGGGCGGAGCTGATCGCCCTGGGCTGCGATATCCGTTTTGAGAGCACGCTCTGCGGAATAGCGCAAAAGGACGGCGCGCTGTATCAGATTGCCGTATCGTCCGGGGAAGGGCAATATGACATGCCCTGCGACGCGCTTGTGCTCGCGCCGGGGCATTCCGCACGAGACACTTTTGAAATGCTGTTTCGGGCGGGACTGCCGATGGCGCCGAAGGCCTTCGCGATCGGCGTCAGGCTGGAGCACAGCCAGCGCATGATCTCACAGGCGCAGTACGGCGCGTTTGCAGAGCTGTTGCCGCCGGCGGACTACAAGCTCTCCTGCCGCTTTCCGAACGGCCGGAGCGCGTTCTCGTTCTGCGTCTGTCCGGGCGGGCGGGTCGTCGCCGCGGCTTCGGAGCCCGGTCGCCTGGTGACGAACGGTATGAGCCTTCGCGCCCGCGACGGAGAGAATATCAATGCCGGGATTCTTGTCGGCGTAACGCCTGAGGACTTCAAAAGCAAGCACCCGCTCGGCGGGCTGCGCTTCCAGGAGCGTTGGGAGGAGAAGGCATTTGATCTCGGAGGAGGAGATTTTTTTGCTCCGGTTCAAACGACAGGAGATTTTTTGGCGCGAAGGGCTTCGAAAAAGCTCGGAACAATTTGCCCGAGCTATTTGCCGGGCGTCAAACCGGCTAACCTCAGGCGCAGCCTTCCGGCCTACGTTTCGGATACGCTGGAGGGGGCGATACCGGCTTTCGACGGCAGCCTGCGCGGCTTTGCCGACCCGGATTCGCTTATGACGGGCATAGAGACGCGCTCGTCCTCTCCCGTGCGTATCCTGCGCGGAGAGGATTTTCAGACGGCCGTCAGGGGGATATATCCCTGCGGAGAGGGCGCGGGCTATGCCGGGGGCATTACCTCCGCGGCGGTGGACGGCGTGCGCGTCGCCGAGGCGCTTGCCGCCGGACTGTAAGAGGCAGTTCAGGCTATGGCGCTTCGCGCTGTGGATACAGGCTTTTGACCCGGCGGGGCACGTTCGGGAAAATGGCGCGGCCGTAAGGCCAAGTACCCTTTCCTAACGGGACTGCCGGATGATCTCTCGGCGCAGCCGGACGATAATGCGCTTCTCCAGCCGGCTGATATAGGACTGGGAGATGCCCATAATATCGGCGACCTCCTTCTGCGTATACTCCGTCGTGCCGTTAAGACCGAAGCGCATGACGATGATCGTTTTTTCGCGTACATCCAAGCCGTCTACGGCGTCCATCAGAAGCTTTTTGTCCGCGTCGTCCTCCAGCGGGCGGGAGACCTCATCCCCGTCGGTCCCGAGCACGTCGGAGAGCAGCAGCTCGTTGCCGTCCCAGTCCGTATTGAGCGGCTCGTCAAGCGAGACCTCGGTTTTCTGGGCGCTCACCTTGCGCAGATACATGAGGATTTCATTTTCCACGCAGCGCGAGGCGTAGGTGGCGAGCTTGATTTTCTTGTCGGAGATAAAAGTGTTGATAGCTTTGATCAGCCCGATGGTGCCGATTGAAATCAGGTCCTCCAGGCCAACCCCGGTGTTTTCGAAACGCCGCGCGATATAGACGACAAGGCGGAGGTTGTGCTCAATGAGCCGCTTTTTTGCCTGGTCGTCTCCGAGCTCGAGCGCTTCGAGCGCTTTTCGCTCCTCGCTTCCGGACAGCGGCGGCGGCAAAATATCACTTCCTCCGATATAGTGGATACCGGGCGGAAGACTCAGGCCGAGCCTGGCAAGCGCCCGTGACAGCGCGATGTGAAATCGGGTGTATAGACTGAGCTTTTTCTGATCCGACATGTCGATCCCTCCATCCTGTATTGACCGCCGGCGGGCGGGTGAAGCCTCAAAGTATTGCCGAATATTCACCGCTGCCGGAGATCTTATTGGCACAGATCCCCACCAGCATATTTTTTTCTTCGCACCCCTGAAGGCGGAGCGCGTCCGGCCTGAAAACAGGGAGAAGCGATATGCCGACGCCGACGGCGGAGTATGGCACGAGCCGGAAGCGCGTGCGGTAGGCTTCCGAGGTCCCGGTGGCGGATATGAACGCCATAACGTCTGTTCTGAGCGGCGCGATAAGCGTCTCGGGAAGGAGCTTTTCCGCTTCCCCGATATCCAGAACCATGACGGGAAGGTTGCTCACCGGGTCGTAAAGCTCGTTTCCCGTGTCCAGCAAGGCAGAGAATTCCGCCGTTTTGCCGCAGAAGCTGAGGCTGACCGGGACAAGCGCCCGGGCCTGTCTTCCGGCAAGGCGTTTGAAAATCAGGGTCAGCGCCATATAGCAGACGGCAAAGGATAAAAGCAGCACGCGCAGTGATACGTTTATGTAGAGCCTGCCCGCCAGCTGCTGGCCGGCGAACAGAGATGCCGCGTAAACCGCCCCGCCAAAGGCGGCCGAAACGGCGAGGAAGGCGAGATAAAGCCGAAAGAGCCGCTTTTCCGCGCCGAAGGCCGTCAGCGTCATGACAAAGCCGAGCACAAGCTTCATGACAGGCGTCGCCAGAAGCTGCATGGGCGGAAAGAGCAGGCAGACGGAATAAACCGAGCCCGCCGCGGCGGAAGCGGCGAAGCGTGCCCGGCTGAACGGGAGCGCGCAGAGCTTTGCCGTAGCCAGTAGAATAAAATAATTGATTATCAAATTGAGCAGGAACATTTCGTCCGCATATACGGTTTTCATAGCAGAAGTATATTCACGGACAGGTAAAAAACGCGTTGTATTCGGTCGCCGCCCGACAAAAAATTGCCGCGGCAAAAGGCCTTCATATACGCCGCCTTGAATTGACCTGCGGATGCGCGTATAATAAGACAAAAAAGCTTTGGGAGGTATCATTCTGAAAAAGATATGCAGCGGAGTACTGGCAATTATACTGACGCTCACATTCGCCGCCGCGGCCTTTGCAGCTTCGCCCGATACGTCATACTCCGCATGGGCGGAAACCTATATCACTGACGCGGAAAACCTGGGTATTTTACCGGACAGCTTGAAAATGTGCGGCTACAGGCAGCCGATTACGCGAAACGCGTTCTGTGAGATGGCCTACGAAACCATGGGGTACATGGCCGGATATATCTCTTATTATGCCGCGTTGGCGGAAGCAAATGCGAAAGGTGAAACGGACTTCTTCGAAAAACACGGCTTCGGAATAACGCGGATTTATCCGGCCGCGGCGGAGGGGAATTCTCCCTTTTCCGATACGGACAGTACGGCGATTATCGCATTGAACGAAGCGGGTATCATTTTGGGCAGGGGAAACGGGAAGTTTGCGCCGGATGATACGCTGACAAGGCAGGAGGCCGCTGCTGTTCTGAGCCGCATGGCTGAGTATTTCGATTTGCAGGAATTTTCTTTTGAACTTGCCTTTTCGGATGCCGATCAAATCTCAGATTGGGCGGCCGACGGCGTAAAAACGGTATGCGGTATGGGTGTTATGGTAGGTATGAGCGACGCTGTTTTTTCACCTGCTGCCGCATATACGTGCGAACAAGCGATTGCAACCATGATACGCCTTATTAACAGTGTGCCGCATTTGAGCAGCAGAGAAGAAGTGTCAGACGGGCTGTACTGTACTTTCAACAGCATGTGGATGTGGGTGGAGGACGGCGAACGGAACGTCACATTCAAACTCCCCCTGTATTGGGCGACATATAATTACCGTTCTGATTACGGATACGGCGGTTGGCGCTTCTTTACACACGGCGGTAAAATCCTTATGGCCGTTTGGGGAAAATCCGATCCGTCGGTATTGGACTATCACACAACGCTCTTTGAGCTCTCAACGGGCAAAACGCTGCTTTCCCTTCCGGCGGACGCGGGTCTTTTCTATGCGCTGGATACAGGAAAATCTTATATTATTATGCAGAAAGGCGTGCTGGGGACAGAACCCGGCGATTGGGGAACGATCCAATACGGTGTTTACGGCTTCGACGGAAAAGAAATACTCGCGACTACGCACGAATGGAGCGATCTCTATCATGCAGGGTATGTCAACACAGAATACAGCGTAAATTATCTTTGGTAATCATGCTATAAAAAGCCGGGATAGTCACGCCGAAGAGCAGCCGCTTCTTAAAGAAACGGCTGCTCTCTGTGACCTTGTGGGCTTTATCCCTGTGGGCGAGCCGACGGAACAGGAAACGGCAGGGCCGAAGCCATGCCGCGCCTGAACAAATTGGTATTACGCGCTTACGACCTTACGGCCCGCGGCGCTTTTATCTGCGGTACTCAGATACCCCAGATATTTTTGGCGTATTCGGAAACCGCGCGGTCAGCCGCGAAAACGCCGCTTCGGGCAATGTTTCTCAGTGAAACAGCGGAGCGCTTATCTTTATCCGACATGATCGCATAAAGTCTGTCGTGTGCAGATAGATAGCTGTCAAAGTCCGCGAGAAGCATGAAGCTGTCGCCGCCGTAGACGAGCTTTGAAACCAGGTCGGAAAAGCTCTCTCCGTTTCTGAAGCCGAGACTGATTTTATTGAGCACAGCTCTGAGGCGGTCGCTGCCGTTGTAGACAGAGAGCGGGTCGTAGCCCTGCTTTTTCAGTGCGGCGATCTCCTCGGCGCGCAGGCCGAAGAGCATCATATTTTCGTCGCCAAGCAGCTTGTGCATCTCAACGTTTGCTCCGTCGAGGGTTCCTATGGTAATCGCGCCGTTCATCATCAGCTTCATGTTTCCGGTGCCGCTGGCCTCCTTGCCGGCGGTCGAAATCTGCTCGGAAACCTGTGCGGCGGGCATCAGCCTTTCGGCGACGGAGACGCGGTAATTTTCGAGGAAAACCACCTGCAGCCGGCCCCTGCAGAGCGGGTCTGCGTTGACCTCGTCGGCAAGAGAGCACAGCAGGCTGATGATGCGTTTTGCCACCTTGTAACTGCTGGCGGCCTTTGCGCCGAAGACGAAGCTTCTGGGAAGGAAGTCCATATTGGGGTTCGCGTGGAGCCGCTGCTGCAGATCGATGATGAGCATCGCGCAGAGCAGCTGCCGTTTATATTCGTGCAGGCGCTTGACCTGAACGTCAAAAACGGCGTCGGGGTCAAGCGCGAGTCCGTTTTCCCGCTGAACATATTCGCAGAACCGAAGCTTATTTTCCCGCTTGATCTCCTCCAGGTGGCGCAGGACGGCGTCGTCGCCGGCGAAGTTCTCGAGCAGGGCAATACGCTCGGGATGCCGGAGGTACGTCTCACTTCCGAGCAGCTCGGCGATCAGCCTGTGCAAGCCGGGATTGACGAGCGTCAGCCAGCGCCTGTGGTCGATACCGTTGGTGACATTTGTGAACCGCTCCGGCGTCAGGGCATATATATCTTTGAAAAGGTCGCGCTTCAATATCTCGCTGTGCATAGCGGAAACGCCGTTGATCCTGAAACAGACCGCAAGGCAGATATTCGCCATGTGAATACTGCCGCCGCTGATGACAAGATTTCGCAGAATGGCCTCGTCATTTCCATAAAATTTCTCTTCCAGATATTTTCTGTGGCGGATATCAATTTCACGGATAATCTGCCAAATGCGCGGCAGCTGTGTCTCGATCAAATCCTGCGGCCAGCTCTCGAGCGCCTCCGCCATGACGGTGTGGTTGGTATAGGCCACGCAGTTCGACGCGATATTCAGCGCCTCGTCCCAGCCAAGGCCGTCCTCGTCCATAAAGATACGCATCAGCTCCGGGATGATCATGGTCGGATGCGTATCGTTGATCTGGAAGACGTGGCGCTTCGCGAAGGATCGCACGTCGCCGAAGTCCCGGCGATGCTGACGGACCACCGACTGCGCCGTTGCGGAAACGAAAAAATACTGCTGCTTGATACGCAGGATTTTTCCGGCGGTCGTGTCGTCCGCGGGGTAGAGCACCTTCGTGATGACCTCCGCCATGGTGCGCTGTTCCATGGACTTGACGTATTCGCCGCCTGAAAAAAGGCGCATGTCCAGTGATTTGGGCGCCTTCGCGTCCCACAGTCTGAGGATATTGACGCTGTCCGTCTCATAGCCCGAAATGAGCATGTCCCGCGGGACGGCAAGCACCGGGGTGTAGTTCTCGACCGAGGTATGGCATTTCCCGTCGAAGCCCCAGGTTTCCTCGCACACACCGCCAAAGCGCACCTCAACCGCCTCGTCGTAAGCGGGCACGAGCCAGCTGTCGGCGGAAACCGTCCAGCTGTCCGCGACCTCGGTCTGCCTGTAATCGACGATTTTCTGGCAGAACATGCCTAACTCGTAGCAGAGAGAATAGCCGGTAGCCGGCAGGCCGAGCGTTGCCATGCTGTCCAGGTAGCAGGCGGCGAGCCTTCCCAGGCCGCCGTTGCCGAGGCCGGCGTCAGGCTCTGTTTCGAAAATATCGGCGGGTTCGAGACCCAGCTCGCGCAAAGCGGCGCACAGCTCGTCATAAATACCGAGGTTAAAAGCGTTTTTCGCGAGCGAACGTCCCATGAGAAACTCCATCGAGAGATAGTGGATATGCCGCGCGTCACTTCGCGTGCGTTTTACGCGGCCGCGTGCCATCATCTCGCGCAGCAGGATTGCGCATGCGCAAAAAATCTCGGTTTTCGCGGCATCCTGCGTCTTTTTTCCGAAATGGGCGCTGAGCTTATCCGCGATCGCCGCGCTCAGCCCGTCCTTGCCAATTGGCGTCATAGTTTTTCCTTTCCACTGACAGGATAATAAAAATTTCTAAGATGTCTGTATAAGCGAATGGTATAGCGCGATATACGTCTTTGCGGAACGCGTCCAGGAGAGATCCTCGCGCATACCCCGAAGGATGAGCGCGCGCCGCTTTTCAGGGTAGCGCCAGGCCTCAATTGCCCGGTCGATAGCTTGCAGCATGTCGTCCGCGGAATACCACAAAAAGCTGAAGCCGTTGGCGTCTGCTCCGGGATAAGGCCTTACGGTGTCCTTCAGCCCGCCGACCTCGTGGACGATGGGGAGGGTTCCGTAGCGCATGGCGATCATCTGGCTCAGGCCGCAGGGCTCGCTCTTTGAAGGCATCAGCAGCATATCGGCCCCGGCATAGACAAGGCTCGCGCGCCTTTCCGAATACATGATGTTTGCGGAAACCGTGCCCTTATACCGGTTTTCCGCCTCGCGGAAAAAGCGTTCAAAGCGTTCCTCGCCGGTTCCGAGTATAACGAGCTTTATGCTCCGCGAAACGAGCCTGTCCAGCGCCTCGGCGACGAGGTCGAAGCCCTTGTGCCCGACGAGCCGCGAAACGCAGGCGATAACCGGCGCATCGCCGCCGCCGAGGCCAAGCGCGGCTGAAAGCGCCGCGCGGCACTGTGTTTTGCCCGCCGGGTTTTCGGGGCTGTAGTGTGTGCCGATCAGCGGATCCTTCGCCGGATCGTAGTGCGCGGTGTCAAGCCCGTTGAGTATCCCTGTCAGCTTATAGGCATTGTCCGCGATCACCTCATGCAGGCCGCAGGCGTAATAAGGGTCCTTCAGCTCGGCCGCGTAAGACGGACTGACCGTTGTGACATGATCCGCCCGGTAGATCGCGCCCTTCATAAGGCTCACGCCGTTTTCGCAGCGGAGGATGCCGCTTTGGTAAAGCGCGTCGGACAAGCCGAAAACGTCGCCGAGAGCTTCCTTTCCGAAACGGCCCTGATATTCGATGTTGTGAATGGTGAACACCGTTTTTATACCGTCGAAATCAGCGGATGCGTCCTGTCCGGCGTAAAGCGGGATCAGCGCGGTCTGCCAGTCGTTGCAATGGATGACCTCCGGCTGCCAGCCGAGCCGGGGCAGAACCGCCGTAACCGCCTTTGAAAAGAAAGCAAAGCGCTCGCCGTCGTCATAACAGCCGTAGACGCTCCCGCGCTTGAAGTAGTATTCGTTGTCGATAAAATACCAGATCACGCCGTCGTGATCGAGGCTGAAGACCCCGCAGTATTGACGGCGCCAAGCCACCTCGATATAGGTATAAAAACAGAAATTCATTTTAAGCCGCCAGCGCTCGGCGATTGAAGCGTAGAGCGGAAGAATCACGCGGATGTCCGCGCCCTCGCCGGAGAGCGCCTTGGGCAGAGAGCCCGCCACGTCGGCAAGACCGCCGGTCTTGACAAACGGCGCGGCTTCACTGGCCGCGTAGAGCACTTTCATGTTTTGCCTCCTTGGGATCGTTCTCTGCGCCGCGCGGAAAGCCGCCGCGCGTTCAGATGATTTTGCATTTTGGTACGGTGATCGGCAGCCGGCTGTTCCCGGAGAGGACAAGCCCCTTTGAAAAAACCGTGTATTTATCCGAGATCACATAGCTCAGCGCGGCGTTTTCGCCAATGACCGAATCCTGCATGACGACGCAGTTGTGCAGCTTCGCGCCTTTTTCAACGCGCACGCCGCGGAACAGGATGCAGTTGACCAGCTCGCCCTCGATATAGCAGCCGTCCGCGACGAGGGAGTTCTGAGAGGAGGCGTTTTCGCCGTAATAGGTCGAGACGCTGCTTCGGCCCTTCGTGTAGACCGGGCGCGCGTCCGAGAACAGATCGCCGCGGGATTCCCGGCGGAGCATAGCCATATTCGCGTTGAAATAATCGGCGGCGGTGCAAATGCTCGGGGTGTAGCCCCGGTGGCGGTAGACGCCGACGGCACCGCCCGTGCGGAGATAATGCGCCAACGCGTCGCGGTGGAAATGCCCGCGCCCGTTCGCGCGGCTCCAGTCGATCAGACGGACGAGCAGCGCCTTTGTGATGACGTAGACCTCGATTGACTGGACTGCGCCTTTTGGGACGGAGTCGGAAAACAGCATTTCCCGCGAAACGCCGGCTTCATCCGGAACGAAGCAGGCGCCGCTTGTGCCCCGGCGTGGATTTTCGGTGCAGACCGCCGTGATCTCACAGCCGGTCCTCAGATGGGCATCCAGAACCGCGTGCAGATCGAGGTTAACGGCGAGGTCGCCGCGGAACAGCACGACGAAATCCTCGAGGATGCGGTCGATGTATGTCTGCACGGCGGAAAGCGCATCCATGCAGCCCCGGTATTCGCCGATGTGACTGCCGCGTATGCCGAAGGGGGGAAGCAGGCGGAGCCCGCCGCTCAGACGGCTGAGCTCCCAGTCCTTGCCGCTTCCGAGATGGTCGAGCAGGGACTGATAGTCATGCTGCATCACAACGCCGACGTTTCGGATCCCGGCGTTGGTCATAGCGGAGAGGGCAAAATCGATGAGCCTGTAGCGCGCGCAGAAGGGCAGAGACGCGCTGGTGCGCGACTCGGTGAAGCCGCCGAGCGAGGGCGAGGCGTGATAGGCGTATATCAGGCCGTGCATGTCGGACATCAGTCGTCACCTCCAACAGAATAGAGCATTTCGCCGGCCTCGACGGTCTCGCCGGGCGCGACGGCCGAGTCCGGCCCGCAGGTCGCGATGCGGATATCCGTTTTCCCGTTCGGGGGCAGGCCCACGGCAGCCCCTGCGCCGATCACGGCGTTTTCCCCGATAATGGCATATTGGATAAGCGCGCCTGCGCCGATCACGCAGCCGGGCATCAGAATGCTGTAGTCCACGACGGCGCCCTCGCCGACGGAGACGCCGCTGCTGAGGACGGAATTTGTGACCATACCGCGGACGTCACAGCCCTCCGTAATGATGCTGTGGCGTATCGCCGCGTTTTCACCGATATAGTGCGGGGGCTTGGTCGGGCTACGGCTTCGAATCGGCCAGCTGCGGTCGTAGAGGTCGATCAGTGTCGGCGAGAGCATATCCATGTTCGCTTCCCAGAGACTGTCGATCGTGCCGACGTCCCGCCAATAGCCCTCAAAGCGGCAGGCCCAGAGCTTTTCACCGTTTTGCAGCATATTCGGAATAATATTTTTGCCGAAATCCTTTTCCGACCCGGGAGACCTTTCGTCCTCGATCAGGTAGGCCCGGAGCTTTTTCCAAGTGAAGATATAGATCCCCATCGAGGCGAGGTCGCTGTCCGGTTTTTTGGGCTTTTCGGAGAATTTATAGACGAAGCCCCTGTCATCGGTTGACATAATTCCGAAACGCGGGGCATCCTCGAGCGGGACCCGGATAACGGCGATCGAGCAGTCGGCTCCGTTGGCCTTATGCTTTTCGAGCATGTCGGAATAATCCATCTTATAAATATGGTCGCCGCTGAGGATGAGTACATAGTCCGGATTCCAGAGATCGATGAAGCCGATATTCTGGTAAATCGCGTTTGCGGTGCCGGAGAACCATTCGCCCCTTGCGCCTGAGCTCTGGTAGGGCGGGAGTATGCAGACGCCGCCGCTCGCAATATCGAGATCCCAGGGCTGGCCGCTGCCGATATAGCTGTTGAGCTGGAGCGGGCGGTACTGTGTCAGGACGCCGACGACGTCGATCCCGGAGTTTGCGCAGTTGCTCAGGGGAAAATCGATGATCCGGTATTTGCCGCCGAAGGGTATAATGGGTTTGGCTGTTCGGCTCGTCAGGGCGTACAGCCTTGAGCCCTGCCCACCGGCGAGAAGCATTGCGATACACGCTTTTTTCATGTGCCAAGCCTCCGTTTATTGGATATTCTGCGATATATCAGCCAGGGGACCGTGCTGCGGAACTGGCGTTTTGCGGCTGCAAGACTCTGGTGCGCCGCATGAATACTCCGGTAAGCGGGGGGATATCGATCACGATCATCTGCGGTAAATTGTGGCGCGGCGTTTTTAATGTGCAGAATACCGCGCCCGCGACCAGGGCGCCGCCGCCGCCGAAGCGCGGTTCGTCCGTGGAAAACACGACCTTGTAAGCGCCGGGCCCCGTCATGCCGAGACAGAAGCGCCGGGCCTCGATACCGGAGAAATTGCAGAGGAATACCAGCTCGCGCCCCTTCTTGTCGCGCCGTGTAAAGCCCAGGATGTTGCGCAGGCTCTCATCGGGGCAGAGCCAGCGGAAGCCCGCGCCCTCGAAGTCGCATTCCCACAGCGGGCGCGCGCCTTTGTAAAAGCGGTTGGCCTCGCAGAAGTAGGCGCAGAGTGCGGCGTTTTCAGCCTTTTCGGAAAGTGCCCAGGGCAGCTGCGCGGCAAAATCCCATTCGCTTTTCTGCCCAAGCTCTGCGCCCATGAACAGGAGCTTTTTTCCGGGATGCGCCAGCGTGTAAGCCCAGAAGGCGCGAACCGTCGCGAATTTCTGCGCGTCTGTGCCGGGGGCCTTGTTCAGCAGGGCGCCCTTCATGTGCACGACCTCGTCGTGCGACAGGGGAAGGATGAAATTTTCAGAAAAGGCGTACATCAGAGAAAAGGTGAGATCATGGTGCGTTCCCGCGCGGAAATAGGGGTCTGTTTTCAGGTAGTGCAGGCTGTCGTTCATCCAGCCCATGTTCCATTTGAGGTTGAAGCCCAGCCCGCCGGCACTCGCCGGCGCGGTCACGAGCGGCCACGCGGTGCTCTCCTCCGCGATCATCAGAACGCTATCGTCAAAGGCGAAGCAGGCCTCGTTGAGCTGCCGCAGGAAGGCGACCGCGCCAAGATTCTCCCGGCCGCCGAATCGGTTTGGTTTCCACCGGCCCTTTGCCCGGTCGTAATCGAGATAGAGCATCGAGGCGACCGCGTCGACCCGCAGCCCGTCCATGTGAAATTTCTCGAGCCAGAACAGGGCGGAGGAGATGAGAAAACTGCGTACCTCGCCCTTGGCGTAATCGAAAATGCGCGTGCCCCAGCTCGGGTGCTCGGCCATGAGCGGGTCGGCCTCCTCGTAAAGCCTGCCGCCGTCGAACTCGACCAATCCGTGCGGGTCTTTGGGGAAATGCGCGGGAACCCAATCCATGATTACGCCGATGCCCGCCCTGTGGCAGACGTCGACAAAGCCCATCAGCTCGTGCGGCGTGCCGAACCGCGAGGTCGCGGCGAAATAACCCGTGCACTGATAGCCCCAGGAGGCGTCAAAGGGGTATTCCGTGACCGGCAGCAGCTCGACGTGGGTAAAGCCTGTTTTTATGATATAGGGAATCAGCGCTTCGGCCAGCTCCGTATAGCTGAAAAAAGCGCCGTCCGCGTGCCGCTTCCAGGAGCCGGGATGCAGCTCATAGATGTTCAGCGGGCTGTCGTAGACCTTGTGCGCCCGCCTGTGCGCGAGCCACCGTTCATCGCCCCAGTCAAAGCCGCCGATATCGAAAACGCGCGAGGCCGAGGCGGGGCGGAGCTCTGAGAAGCTTCCGTAAGGATCAGATTTCCAGAGGGTTTGGCCGTTCCGCGCTTTTATGGCGTATTTGTATGCGGCAAATTTGCCGATGTCCGGAAGCGCCGCTTCCCAGATACCGCCGGAGAGCCGGGTCATGGGATGCGCCTCCGGCTTCCAGCCGCAGAAATCCCCCGTAACGGAGACCTGAACGGCGTTGGGCGCCCACACGCGAAAGACGGTGCCGTCCGCGGTCCGGTGTGCGCCGAGCGTGTCGCCGGCGTTTCGGCAGCTTCCGGCCGAAAAACGCTCGGCGAAAGCAGTGCTCCAATTTGTTTCCATGGCGTTATCCCAACCTTTGCCGAAAACAGCGGGAAGAGCCCCCGCTGTCAGTTGAAGAGATTCATGGCTTTCTCCGCGCCCTCGCCGATGAGTGCAGATATCGCCAGCGCCGCCCTTTCACAGGTGTCGGAGACAGTCCGCGCGTCTTTGCCGGCGAAGCTGCCGAGCACCCAGTCCGGCATGTCATGCTCGGTTTCATTGCGTTCGGGCGCGCCGACGCCGATTCTGACGCGGGAAA
>JAISDV010000106.1 GCA_031264545.1 Oscillospiraceae bacterium
CGGAATAAATTTACGCGAGTCCTTGCTGCTCTGTACGCCG
The DNA here is from genome assembly GCA_031264545.1 of Oscillospiraceae bacterium. GTDB lineage: Bacteria > Bacillota > Clostridia > Oscillospirales > Oscillospiraceae > UBA2658. The sequence continues at coordinate 41 of JAISDV010000106.1, forward strand.
TACTCAGCGCGATCGCGCTGTTAATCTGGCTCGGCTTTCTCTTTTTTGCCTTATTCCTCGGCGGCAGCCCCGGTCCGGATTATGAGCGTTCAGTTCCGTACCTGTACGTGGGCATCATGACTTTTGGGTTATTGGGTGCGGTGCTCGGGCTTACCGCCGGCATTAAAGGATCAGGCACAAAACCGCCGCCAAGGGTCTTGTCCCTGTGCGCCGCCCTGTCCGGCGCGGCGGGGAGCATACCGTTCTTCTTGATGGAATTGCCGGCAGTCGGGCTGTTTGCCCTGCTGCTGAGCATCCTGCCGACGCTGCTGTACCTGCTTTTGGCGCCGAAGAAATCGCGGGACTGAAACAATTTTGGGAAGCGTTTGAGATGACAGCCGTCAATGGGGGAGGTGATTCGCATAGACGGAACAGGAAATCGGGCTGATCTGCCTAAGTATCTCTACAGCCTTGTGGTGATACAGGATACATGGCTTGACGATACCTTTGAGGAAATGGAGCTGACGTGTTTCCACGCGGAGCGGTATAAGCAGACCGTGCATTACGACGGCGTGTATTACTATGACCAAGCGTTAAGGGAAAAGGGGCTGTATATCAGCATGGCGGAGGAAATGCCCGTGACAGCGCTGTTGGACCCGCGCTTCGGCAAGGCGCTGTACCGCTTTCTCGGCTCGCGCGGGCGAGAGGAAGCGGGCTTTCTGGAGGAGCTGGCGGCGCGGGGCAGCAAGCTCTATGTCAATCACGGCAGGGCTGAAGACTATATCGTCGTCGCCCGCAGGGTGACGGTGAAAGCATAACACGCAAGCGGCTATCCTGTGAACAACGGACAGCCGCTTGTTTTGCGCCCTTTTCGGAAAATGGGACACCGGAGCCTGACAAAAGCCGTTTGAGCAGTGTTACAATACCGCGGTCCGAAAGCACGCCGTACAAGGCCGGGGCTTTTGTCATCAACGGCAAATTATTTTTTGCACAGCCCGTGGATGAAGCCGTCCAGCGCGAGCGAATGTATATCCCCGCCGATTACCTGGAAATTGAGCACATACAGGTCGGCGACAACCTCTCCCGAGTATCCTGAATAGTTGGTGACCTTATATGTGTGGATCGTTGCCTCAAGCCCGCAGTACTGCGAAAGGTCGTAGCCCTGCTCGAGCTGCAGCCGGTTATAGGTCTCATACACCTCGGAAAATGTCTTTGGAATGACGACGAGCTTTTCGCTTACCGGCGTATCCTCCACCTCCCAGCCCAGGCTTTCAAGAAACATTATCCTGTCTGCGTTCGTCTTTAGCCTTCGTGAAGCGGTTCCGGCGCTTCCGCCTGAGCCGCTGACGGCGAGGACAAGCGCGCACAGCAGGATCGCCGCGGCGAGAACGATCAGCAGGGCTGTCTTCTTGTTCCATTTCATTGTCATTACCAGCATGGTATCCTCCCTCCAAGCAGACGCGGATTCATCGCGGGCCGCCCGCCGAAGGGCGCTTTTGACGTGTTCTTTGCATTTGCCGCCGGGCCGCCCCTTTTTCGTCCCCCGGACAGGGTCCGGCCCGCTCCGCTTATTAGAAGATATTCTTTTCCCGCCCGGGTTATGCTATAATAATCGCAAGCGATTATTATACACGATTTCATGCCGCGGCGCTGGCCGCGCCGCATGGCGCATTATAGCATTCACTGCGTTCATGCTATAATAATCGCAAGCGATTATGAGGACCGGAGGGCTTATGCCTCTGATGAGACTCGACAGGATAATAGCTGCCGCCGGGACCGCCAGCAGGAGCGAGGCCAGAAAGCTGATCTCGGCGGGGCGGGTCACTATCGGCGGGCGCGCCGTTACGGAAACGGGCTTCCGTGCCGATCCGGCGGTATCGGCGGTCTGCCTCGACGGCAGGCCGGTCGGCGGCGCCGGTAAATGCTATATCATGTGCAACAAGCCCGCGGGTGTTCTCTCGGGCGCGGAGAGCGGCTCACAGAAGTCTGTTATCGACCTTCTGCCGGCGAGATACGCCGGACTCGGGCTTTTCCCGGCGGGGAGACTGGACAAAGATACGACGGGCCTGCTCATTCTGACAAACGACGGGGATTTCTGCCATGAGATCATTACACCCCGGAAACACGTCGCGAAGCGCTATGCCTTCGCCGTAAACGGAAAGCTCGATAAAGAGGACGCCGCCGCTTTCGCGGATGGAATGGTTCTGAGGGACGGCACGAAATGCTTGCCCGCCGTTCTTGAGGTTGCGGATAGCGACGCTTCCCGCGGCTTTGTCACGCTTTTCGAGGGGCGCTATCACCAGGTTAAACGGATGCTTGCCGCGCGCGGCAAGCCCGTGCGCGCGCTTGAGCGCGTCTCCGTCGGCGGACTGGAGCTCGACCCCGCGCTCACCCCGGGCGCGTTCCGGGAATTGACAGAAAATGACAGGAATAAAATATTTAACAGAAATGTTACAAAATAGAAACGATATGTGATAAAAATTTACAAGTTAAGGCGGCCAGCTTTGTCAATTAAGTTCATATACAAGCGCTTTCATTTTGTGCTATTATAAATGGGTATTGAAAAGTTGCATAAAATCACCGCCGTGTTTGTGTGAGGGATGCTTAAAAATTATGTAAACCATTTTTGCGCGCGGCGTGATTTCCGGTCAGAGCGATTTATGAAATATCTACTATTTTTATCTCTCAAAATGATAAAAACGGAGAATCAGATAACGTCTTATTAAAACATTTTGCAAAAACTCCTCAAAAATATATTGAAAAAAGCAATAAAATGAGCTATTATGTTAAACGGTTAGTTTTCATTGCTTATATGAGGAGGAGCAGCCATGTCAAGTAGGATTTTTCAGAGCGTTATCGTCCAGATGAAGGAAGCGACGGACAGGTGTATCGGCGTCATTGATTCCGAGGGCTTCGTCGTTGCCTGCAGTGAGCTTTCCCTGATCGGGACAAAGCTCGAGAATTTGCAGGGGATTTCCGGCGGCGAGATTTCCGACCAGTTTTTCACCTCCGGAGCGAGGACCTACAAGGTACTGGGGAGTCCAAGCTCCCGCTTTGATTATGCCGTCTTTGTCGAAGGACGGGACCCGCTGGCAAAAAGCATCTGCATTATGGCGGCGGTCGCGTTCAACGAAGCAAAGGCCAATTACGACGAGAAATACAACAAGGTCACCTTTGTAAAAAATATTATTTCCGACAATATTCTTCCGGGAGACGTCTATGTCCGCGCTAAGGAACTGAACTTTGTGACGGACATCTACCGTGCCGTCTTCCTGATACGCCAGCTTGAAAAATCCGACATTGCCGCGCTCGAGCTGATCCAGAGTCTCTTTCCGGACAGGCAGAAAGACTTTGTTCTGAGCATGAGCGAAACCGACATCGTTCTCGTCAGGGAGCTCGAGCCGGGTATTGAGGGCCGGGAGCTTGTCCGGCTTGCGGACAGGATCGGCAGCACGATCAGCGCGGAGCTGCTCGTTAAGACTGTTATCGGCATCGGGACGGTCGCAAAGCACCTGCGCGAGCTGGCGGACCGCTATAAGGAAGCCCAGGTTGCCATTGAGGTCGGCAAGGTTTTCGAAACCGATAAGAGCGTCATCCATTATGAGACGCTCGGTATCGGTCGCATTATCTATCAACTGCCGACGACTCTGTGCGAAATGTTCCTGAGCGAGGTGTTCAAGAAAAACCCGATCGAATCCCTCGACCAGGAAACGCTCTATACCATCAATAAGTTCTTTGAAAACAATCTCAATGTTTCCGAAACCTCGCGGAAGCTCTTTGTGCACAGGAACACGCTGGTTTACCGGCTTGAGAAGATCAAGAAGCTGACGGGGCTGGATCTGCGCGAGTTCGACCACGCGATCGTATTTAAGGTCGCCCTGATGGTCAAGAAATACCTGAATTCCCAGAATATCAAGGGATAATGCCTTTCCGGCGTCCCGCGCGGCTGAGGCGGGCGCAGCCAGAACGCGCCGGGCTCCCGCGCAGGGGAGCGTTTACAGAGAAAACACAGCGCCCGGCGCATGAGAGGACTAAAACGACATGGTTTTATTGAACAACGTTTCCAAGGTCTATGAAAACAGCGGTACGGTCGCCGCAAACGGAATCGACCTTGAGCTCGGCGAGGGAGAATTTGTTTTTCTCGTCGGGCCGTCCGGCTCCGGAAAAACAACGATCATCAAGCTGCTCACGGGCGAGATCAAGGCCAGCGCAGGCGAGATCATCGTCAATAATTTTAATCTCCGGACCATCAAGCCGCGCAGACTGCCGATGCTGCGCCGCACCCTGGGCGTCATATTCCAGGATTTCCGTCTCATTGACGACAAGCCCGTCTATGAAAATGTCGCTTTCGCGATGCGCGTCGTCGGCGCGAGCAACAGGGAAATTGCAAAGCGCGTGCCTTATGTGCTTGAGCTCGTCGGGCTCGAGGGCAGGGAAAAACGCCTGCCGCCGGAGCTTTCCGGCGGCGAACAGCAGCGCGTCGCCATCGCGCGCGCGCTCGTAAACAGCCCAAGCCTGATAATCGCGGATGAGCCCACGGGCAACCTTGACCCGGTCAAGAGCCTGGAGCTTATGCTGCTGCTCGAAAAGATCAACGACCTCGGCACCACGGTTCTCGTCGTAACGCACGAGAAGGAGCTTGTCAACTCTTTCAGCAAGCGCGTTATCGCCTTGGATGAAGGCGTCATAATCAGCGATGGAATGGATGGGTATTACTGCTATGGGATTCATGAATAAAATCGGTTATTTGTTAAAGGAAGGCTTTCGAAGCATCACGGCCCACGGCTTCATGTCTTTCGCGTCGGTGACAATCATCGTCGCCTGCCTCGTCATCATGGGCAGCTTTTCGCTCCTGGCCGTCAATATTGACGCGCTTATCAATAAGCTCGAGCGCGAGAACGAGATGCTCGCTTTCGTCAACGAGGACTACACCGAACAGGAGGCGAGGGCCGTTCAGCCCGCGCTTGAAGTGCTTCCCAACATCAGCAGGGTCGAGTTCATCACGCGTGAACAGGCTATGGCTAACTTTAAGCAGGATTATGAAAACAGCGCCCTGTTCGACGAGATCGATCCCTCCATTCTCCGCGACAGGTATGTGGTCTACCTTGACGACATCAACCTCATGGCCGATACGAAGGCCGAGCTCGAGCGGGTCGCGGGTATTGCGGATGTGAGCGCTCAGCTTGAAATTGCAAAGGGCTTCGTCACGGCGAGGAACATCGTCGGCGCGGTCTCTCTTGTTCTCGTTGTGATCCTGTTTGTCGTGTCGGTGTTCATTATGTCCAACACCGTAAAGCTTACGACCTTCGGCAGGCGGGAAGAGATCGCCATTATGAAGATGGTCGGCGCGACGAACAGCTTTATCAGAACGCCCTTCGTGATCGAGGGCCTGTCTCTCGGCGTGATCGGCGCCGGTCTCGCCCTTGCGATCGAGTGGGGCATCTATACCCTGCTGACGGACAAGATCATGACAAACATCGTAGGCACTTTCGTCAGTGTTATCACGTTTTCCGTATTGGCGCTGCCGGTGGCGGCCGTTTTCCTCGGGGTGGGCATTGTCGTCGGCACCTTCGGGGGAACGATAGCGATACGGAATTACCTGAAGATTTAGAACCTGAATTCATCCTGCGCGGGAGGTTTCTATGCAGAAGAGGAAAAAGCTCGTTTCAACCCTTTGCCTTGTCCTGGTTTTTGTTCTGATTGCGTCGCTTCTTTTCGGCGCGATCAGCAGCGCCATGGCGGTTACCCAGTCTCAGATCGATTCGCTGAAAGACCAGCAGTCGGCGATCCAGCAGCAGAAGCAGGACCTTCAATCCAAAATTTCCGACCTTCAGGGACAGCAGGCTTCCGCGCTTGAGCAGAAAACGGCGCTGGACCAGCAGAACGCGCTTGCCCGTCAGGAGATAGAGCTGATCAATGAGCAGATCGACCTTTATACCAAGCTTGTCGAGCAAAAAGCCAAAGAGCTCGAGGAGGCCAAAGCGGACGAGGCCGAGCAGAAAGAGGCGCTTCGCGTCCGTATGCGGGCGATGGAGGAAAGCGGAACGCTCACCTATTACGCAATCCTTTTCGAGGCCAGCAGTTTTTCGGATCTCTTGGCCAGGATCAATGACATTGCCGCAATCATGAAGCATGACAGGGCGCTTGAAAATCAATACATAGCCGCGCGTGAGCACGTTGAGGCGGTCAAGGCCGAATACGAGGCGACGCTCGCGGAGCAGGAAGAGAAAAGGACCGAGCTTGAACAGAAGAAGGCCGAGCTCGAGCGGCAGATCGCCGCGGCAGAGGCCATTATAGAGACGCTTGAAAATGATATTGAGGCGTACACGGAAGAATTTGAAAAGAACG
>JAISDV010000179.1 GCA_031264545.1 Oscillospiraceae bacterium
GCCGCTTCCCGACGGGAAGCGGCCTTTTTGCAATATTCCACAGAACAAAACCTGTCCGACGAACGTGCTGCGCCCTGACGTTAAAACAGACTCATCTGGCTCGTGTCCGGCATGTCGCCGAGCGCGCCGAGCGCCTTGAGCTGCTGCATATGCGTCTGGCTGACCTTGGGGCAGGCGCCCATGACCTCCTCCACGGAGATAAAGCGCCTGCCGCCCTCGCGGCACTTGACCAAATCGTTCGCGGCCGCCTCGCCCAGGCCGGCGATGGCGATAAAGGGCGGAATCAGCGCGTTTCCGTCAAGCACAAAGCGCGTCGCCTCCGACTTGTAGAGATCCATCCGCCCGAAGCCGAAGCCGCGCAGATAAAACTCGTAGACCGCCTCGAGCGTCGTCAGCGTGTCCTCATCCTTTTTGCCGGCATTCTGATCGTTCTTGATCCGGTTGACGGCCCGCCGCACAGGCTCTATACCGCTGGTCATCAGCTCCGCGTCGAAGCTGTCGCTCCGGCGGTAAAAATGGCAGCTGTAATAGGCCAGCGGAAAATGCACCTTGAACCAGGCGATGCGGAAGGCCATCATGACATAGGCCACAGCGTGCGCTTTGGGGAAGAGGTACTGTATCCTGCGGCAGGATTCGATGTACCACTCCGGCACGCCGAGGGACCGCATCTCCTCCACAATGCCTTCCGGCCAGGTCCCGCCCTTATGTATCGCGCCCTTTCGGACGGCCTCCATGAACCTGAAGGCCCGCTTCGGCGACATGCCCTTGCTCATCAGATAGAGCATAATGTCATCGCGGCAGCCGACGGTTTCCTTGACCGTCGCCGTGCCGGAGAGCACCAGCTCCCGGATGTTCCCCGCCCAGACGTCCGTGCCGTGGGAAAAGCCGGACAGCCGGACAAGCGTGTCGAAGTCCTTCGGCTTTGTATCCACCAGCATTTGGCGGGTAAAGCCCGTGCCGAATTCCGGAATGCCGATGGTTCCGGTCCTGCCGATGATCGGGTCGTCCTCCGGCAGGCCGAGCGGCGCAGGCGAGCAGAAGATGCCCCTCGTGTCCGGGTCGTCAAACGGGATCTGCCTTGCGTCCTCCCCGGTGAGATCCTCGAGCATCTTGATCATAGTCGGGTCGTCGTGCCCCAGCTCGTCGAGCTTTAAGAGGTTGGCTTCCATGCTGTGGTATTCAAAGTGGGTGGTGATAATGTCGCTCTCGGGGTCGTCCGCCGGATGCTGGACGGGGCAAAAATCCGTCACGTCCATGTCCTGCGGGATAATGACGAGTCCGCCGGGGTGCTGCCCGGTCGTTCTCTTAACACCGACACAGCCCTGAGCGAGACGGTTTTCTTCCGCCTTCGTGACCTTCAGCCCGCGCTCGCTCAGGTAGTTCTTGACGTAGCCGAAAGCGGTTTTCTCCGCGAGCGTACCGACGGTGCCGGCTTTGAACACGTGGTCGCGGCCGAAGAGCTCCTCGGTGTATTTATGCGCGCGCGCCTGATATTCACCGGAGAAATTGAGATCGATATCCGGCACCTTGTCCCCGCCGAAGCCGAGGAAGGTTTCAAACGGGATGTCGAAGCCGTCCTTGCGGAGCTCTGTCCCGCAGACCGGGCAGCTTTTATCCGGCATGTCCGCTCCGCAGCCATAGCCTTTTCCGCTCTCAAAATCGCTGTATTTACAGCTTGGGCAGCGGTAATGCGCGGACAGGGAGTTGACCTCGGTAATACCCGACAGGAAGGCGGCGATCGACGAGCCGACGCTGCCGCGCGAGCCGACGAGGTAGCCCGCCGCCAGTGAATTGGCAACCAGTCTCTGCGCGGACATGTAGATCACGTCGTAATGGCAGCCGATAATATCCCCCAGCTCCGTTTCGACACGGTTTTTTACGATCTCGGGCGGGGTCTCGCCGTAAAGCGCATGCATCCGTCCGTAAACCAGCCTTTCCAGATCCTCGGCGGAATTTTCAAGCTTCGGAGTGAAAAGCGTCTCCGGGAACAGCGCGATCTCCTCACACAGCTCCGCGACGGCGCGCGGGTTGTCGATCACCACCTCACGGCACTTCTCCTCACCGAGGTATGCAAATTCCTCAAGCATCTCGTCCGTCGTCCGAAAATAAAGCGGCAGGCTCCTGTCCGCGTCCGAAAAGCTGCGGCCGGCAAGGAGGATGCGGCGGAAAATTTCCTGCTCAGGGTCCAGAAAATGGACATCGCAGGTCGCGACGGCCGGTTTTCCGAGCCTGTCGGCAAGGACAATCACGCGGCGGTTGAAGTCCCGTAGCGTCTCTGCGTTTTTTGCCGTTCCGTTTTCCAGCATGAACAGGTTATTGCAGACCGGCTGTATCTCAAGGTAATCGTAAAGCCCGGCAAGCCGCTCGAGCGCTTCATCACTCCTGTGACGCACGACCGCATCGAAAATTTCCCCGGCTTCGCAGGCGGAGCCGACGATCAGACCCTCGCGGTGCTCAAGCAACAGGCTCTTGGGGATGATCGGGTTTTTCCTGAAGTGGGCCAGATGCGATTTCGAGATGAGCTCATAGAGATTTTTAAGTCCCTTTTTATTTTTGACCAGCAGGATGATGTGCCTGACCTTGAGTTGCCGGGGGTTCCCGCCGTATTCGCCGTGCGCAAGGCCCTGAAGCTGGTCCAGGCGCGTTATCCCGCGCTCCGCAAGCATACCGGCGAATTTCGTCATAATACGGCCGCAGGTCAGCGCGTCGTCGTCAGCCCGATGGTGGTTGAAGTCCGGCAGGCCGAGCCGCCCCGCGACCATATCGAGCTTATGCCGCCGCAGGTCGGGCAAAAGGGTCTGCGCGAGGGTCAGCGTATCTACGCAGACCGGCTCAAAGCACAGGCCGCGCCGCTTGGCCGCGGCTTTCATGAAACCAATATCGAACTCGGCGTTGTGTGCGACGAGCGGAAGCGCCCCGGCGAAGCTTACAAAGCTTTTCAGGGCCTCGCCTTCTCCGGGCGCGCCGAAAACGTCCCTGTCCGTGATGCCCGTCAGCTCCGTAATCTCGCGCGGAATCGGTTTTTCCGGGTCGACAAAGGTCCGGAAACGAGAGACGACTTCGCCGTCCCGGATAATCACCGCGCCGATCTCGGTCATACGCTCTGCGGCCGCGTCCAGGCCGGTCGTTTCAATATCGAAAGCGCAGAATTCATCCGTAAACGCCGCGGCCCGGCCGCTGTTTGCAATCAGCCTGTCGTCGATGTCGTTGACATAGTAGCCCTCGACGCCGTAGATGATTTTGATCCCATGCTTTTTCCCGGCGTGCCACGCCTCGGGAAAAGCCTGCACAACGCCGTGATCGGTAATCGCGACTGCGGGATGCCCCCATTCGGCCGCGCGTTTGACGGCCTCGCCCGTATCGGTCAGCGCGTCCAGCGCGGAATATTTCGTATGCAGATGCAGCTCGACCCGCTTTGTTTCCGCCCTGTCCTCGCGCTTCGGCTTTTCCGCAAGCATGACACCGCGCGGCTCGAGCGCGATATCCTCGTCATAGCGGTCATAGAGAATATTTCCCGAGACCGTGAGGTACATGCCCTCCTTGATGTCCCCGAGTCCGCCGCGCGCTTCCCCGGGTTTAAAATATTTCGATACCCGGACCGAACCGGTATAGTCTGTCATCTCAAAGCGGAGCACCCAGGCCTTCGTCTTGGCGATCTCCCGGCTCTTGACGGAAAACACCTCTCCGCATACAACGACGCTGCCCGATTCCAAGGTCAGCGTACGCATCGGCACGGGCGCGCCCCTTGCCGCCCGGCCGAAAACGGTCCTGCCCGGGCGCGCCGGGCTCAGCGCCCGTTTTTCGGCGGGTCCCGCGGTTTTTTTTACGGGCGCGGCCGCATTCTCCTGTCCGACAACGACTGAATTCAAGCCGAATTCCGCCGCAATGCGTCCCTCGAGGGTATGCAGCTCCGCGGGAATCGCACAGCGCCGGAATACGGCTATAATTTTCATACTCAGTTTTTCCCTGTTAACGTCCGCATCCTTCACAAAGGCCCCGTCCAGCCCGCCGCACATATCGGACAGCCCGGTGCAGAAGGGAAACATTTCAAGAAAGGGGACCTGCTTTTCTTCGCGCATTTTCTATGATTACACTCCTGTTTTCCGCTATTGTGACGCTTCGGCGTCCTGTATGATCAGCGCATAGAGCGCTTGGGCAAGCTCCGCCTCCGGCACCTTTTTCACAAGCGCGCCGCGCCGGAACAGCACGCCTTCGCCCCGGCCCCCGGCCAGGCCGTAATCGGCCTCCCGCGCTTCGCCAGGTCCGTTGACGGCACAGCCCATCACGGCGACCGTGAGCGGCGCTTTTATGTTGCCGAGCAGCTCCTCGACCTTATGTACGGTTGAAATCAGGTCGATATCGGTCCGCCCACAGGTCGGGCAGGCAATGATGCTGACACCCTCCTGCCGCAAGCCGACGGCTTTGAGTATCGCGAGCCCGGCTCTGACCTCCTCGACGGGATCGGCCGTCAGCGAGACACGCAAGGTGTCCCCGATTCCGTCCATCAGCAGAGCGCCGATTCCGGCTGCGGACTTGACAATACCCAGGCCGGGCGTCCCCGTCTCAGTGACGCCGAGGTGCAGGGGGTACCCGGTGGCGGTCGACACGCGCCGGCAGGCGGCCACGGTATCCGCCACGCGCGAGGACTTGACCGAGATGCAGATCTCGTCGAAATTAAAGTCCTCGAGGATACGGACATGGCGCAGCGCGCTCTCGCAGAGGGCCTCCGGCGTCGGCCCCAGTCTCTCGAGCAGATCTTTTTCGAGGCTGCCGGCATTGACGCCGATGCGGATCGGCACGCCGTTTGCGCGGCAGGCGTCGGCAACCAGCTTCGCCTTCGCCGGTGATCCGATATTGCCGGGGTTGATCCGGATCTTGTCAAAGCCCGCCTCAACGGCGGCGAGGGCTAGCCTGTAATCGAAATGGATGTCCGCGACCAGCGGGAGCCGGCAGTTTTTCCGGATATCCGGCAGAGCCTTCGCCGCCCGCGCGTTCGGCACGGCGAGACGCACGATCTCACAGCCGGCCTGCTCCAGAGCCTCGATCTGCGCGAGCGTCGCGTCAATATCATCCGTTTTGGTGCTGCACATCGATTGTACCGAAATCGGAAAGGCCCCGCCGATGTGCCGGTCGCCGACCCGTATGACCTTCGTCTTTTTCCTGTTCATGATCTTGACTCCCTGCGCGCGGAATACTCATGTGACAAGCTTATAAATATCGCTGAGCATCACGAGGGCCATCAGCCCGATCAGCAGGGCGAAGCCCGCCGCATGGATATAGCCCTCGTATTTCGGGTTGAGCTTTTTTCTCATGAGGCGCTCGACTGCAGCGGTGATAACGAGGAAAATGAGTCTTCCGCCGTCCAGCGCCGGAATCGGCAGCAGATTCATGACCGCAAGGTTCACGGCGATGAAGGCGGCAAGATAGCCGATGTTCATCACGGCGGCGCCTGCCGTTTCCGAGCTATTGCCCACGTCGCTGATGATCCCGACGATGCCGACGGGGCCGGAGAGGTCACGCAGCCCGACCACGCCTGTCAAAAGATCCGAAAGCCCCATCCAGACCATGCGCACAAAGTCCCTTGCGCAGTTCCAGGTATATTTCAGTCCGGCTATGACCCCTGTCTCCTTCACGCCGAAGTAGAGCCCGTATTTCATAACTGTTTCGCCGCTTTCCTCGTACGCGAGGGGCACGAAATAATAGTCGTCAAGCGTGACCTTTTCGCCGTTTCGGATGACGACAAGGTCGTGCGTCGCGCCGTCCGACCTGCCGAGCAGGAAGGAAACGTTCGAGGAGAAAAACACTCTGTGCCCATCGATTTTATAGAAGGTGTCGCCCTCCCGAAGGCCCTCGGCGCTCTCATAAGGCGAGTCCTCGAAAAAGTCCGTGATGGTCGGCGTCAGAAAGGCGGGCGAGCGGGGAACAATGAAAAGCAGGATCACAAGCCCGGTGACGAAGTTCATGAACGCGCCGGCGAAAAGGATGATAAAGCGCTTCCACCAGACCTGGTTTGTAAACGCGCGCGGTTCATCGGATTCCTCGTCCTCCTCCATCGCACAGAAGCCGCCGATCGGAAAGGCGCGCAGGGCATAAAGCGTCTCCCCCTTCTGCTTTTTCAGGAGCGCGGGGCCCATGCCGACGGCAAACGCGCTGACGCGGACATTGAACAGCTTTGCCGCCGTAAAATGCCCCAGCTCGTGGGTGACGATGAGAAACCCGAAAATCAGGATCGCAATAACAATATACATAGAAAACCTCAATACCTGCGGCAGTTTTCCCGGACGAAGCGCCGCGCCGCAGCATCGGCGTCCCGAAGCAGCTCCAGCGAGATCGTCTCGGCCGCCGCTGTTTCAGCGACGGCGGCCGAGACGATTTCGCTGATCGCACCGAAGCAGAGCCGCCCCGCGAGAAATAAGGCGACCGCTTCCTCGTTGGCGGCGCTCATGACCGCCGCCGCCGTCCCGCCGCGCCGCGCGCAGTCCATCGCAAGGGCCAGGCAGGGCGCGTTTTTCAGTTCCGGCTCAAAGAACGTGAGTTTTCCCAGCGCGGCGAGGTCCAGCTCGGGCGCGGCGGCGCTGTCCACCCTGTCCGGATAGCTCAGGGCATACTGGATCGGAAGCGCCATGTCCGGCACGCCGAGTTGCGCCATGACGCAGCCGTCGGAATACGCCACCATGGAGTGTATGACGCTCTCGGGGTGGATTATGACCCTGATCTCGTCCGGCGTAACGCCGAAAAGATGCATCGCCTCGATGAATTCCAGGCCCTTGTTCATCAGCGTCGCACTGTCAACGCTGATCTTCGCGCCCATCGACCAGTTCGGATGGGCGACGGCCAGCTCGGGCGCGACGTTTCGCGTTTCCTCCGGCGTTTTTCCCCGAAAGGGTCCGCCGGAGCCGGTGAGCAGAATACGCTTCAGGGTCCTTTTCCCGCCCTGTGCCTCAAGGCACTGGAAAACAGCCGAGTGCTCGCTGTCCACGGGCAGGATCTCCGCGCCACGCTCTGCTGCCCGGCGCATAACGAGCTCTCCCGCGCAGACAAGGGTCTCCTTATTGGCAAGGGCGATCCTGCGGCCCGCGTCGATGGCGGCAAGCGTCGGGGTCAGCCCCGCGGAGCCGGAGACGGCGGTGACCACGCAGTCGGCGTAGGCCGCGGCGCAGTCGGACAGGGCGTGCATTCCCCCGCCGACCCTGACGCCGGTATCCGCCAGCGCGGTCCTGAGCGCTTTCGCGCCGTTTTCGTCGCTCACGCAGACGAATTCGGGCCGGAAGCGCCGGGCCTGCTCCTCGAGCAGGGCAAGATTTGAATTCCCTGAAATGGCCTTTACGGGAATGCGGAGCCGCTCGGCGACCGCCAGCGTCTGCCTGCCGACGCTGCCCGTGGCACCGAGGACGGATATTGAACCAACCATAGCAGCTCCTTCGTCTGAGTATACCCGGATAAGGCCCGGATACGCGCCGTATGTCAGCCGGCGGTGATCGCGGGCAGAAGCATGAGCAGAAGCTCGATCATCGGCGCGGTGAAATGCATGCTGTCAAAACGGTCGAGTACGCCGCCGTGCCCGGGGATGAGACGGCCATAATCCTTGACCCCGTATTGGCGCTTGATCGCCGAGAATACAAGGTCCCCGAACTGACAGGCAAGGCTGCCGAGAAGCCCGTAGAGGGCGAGCCGCGGATAGTCCGCCGACAGGCCGAAGCGTGAAACGATATAGCCGTACAGCGGCAGCAAAAGCACAGCCGAAACCAGTCCGCCGACACAGCCGGCAACGGTTTTTTTCGGCGAGAGATTGGGAAAAGCTTTTTTCTTTCCCCAGAAACAGCCCGCGAAATAGGCTCCGCTGTCGCTGGAAAAGGCGGCGGCGAAAGGCAGAAAAATATAAGCCGGCGCGTTCTGGCGCACACCGATACGCACCAGGGAGAGCAGGAGCGCCGGCATGGCCGCGCCGGCAAAAAGCACGTACAGGACGCTCTCAAAGCGCAGGCGGTCCGCCCGTCTGAACGAGAGCGCCAGCTCCGCGAGCATCAACACGGCGAGGAGAAAAAACGCTTCCGCGGTCACGGCTTCCTCCGGGAAGAAAGCATAAACCACAGGCATGGCAAAGCCCGCGGCGCAGGCATAAAGCCTGAAGCGCAGGGGCATCGACACCTCAACACAGCGCAGAAGCTCCCAGGCCGAGCCTGCGGAAATCAGCCCGACAAGTATCGCGCACGCCCAGAGCGGGGCGAAAAAAATCAGGAGAAGCAAGAGGGGTATCGCCGTTATTCCGACAATGGTTCTGGTTTTCATGCCGCAGTTCCCCTTTCGGGCGCCGGTGGCCGTTATCCGGTCAGGCGCCGCCGTAGCGCCGCTCACGCCGCTGAAGCCACGCGATTGCACGGTCTATCTCAAGCTTCGAAAAATCGGGCCAGAGCGTATCCGTGAAATAAAGCTCCGAATAGGCCGCCTGCCAGAGCAGAAAATTCGACAACCGCATTTCTCCGCCCGGACGGATAACGAGGTCGGGATCGGGTATCCCGCCAGACCAGAGCCTTTGCGCGAATTCCGCTTCGGTCAGCGCCGGAATTTCCCCGGCCGCAAGCGCCTCGGCGCTTTCCCGCGCCGCCCTTAAGATTTCGTCCCGCGCGCCGTAATTGAGACAGACATTGACCTGGCAGCCCGCGTAATGCGCGCTGATCTCGCTCGTGCGGCTGATCAGCGCGCGGAGCTTGGGCGAAAGGACGGACGTGTCGCCGAAAAACCGCAGCTTCACTTTGTCGCGCTCCATGCGGTCGACGGCCTCATACAGATAACGTTCAAGCAGCCCCATAATGGCTGAAACCTCGTCGGCGGGGCGTTTCCAATTTTCCGTCGAGAAGGCGTAGACCGTGAGGTACTCAAGTCCGATGTCCTTGCAATAGGTCGCGACGGTGCGAAAGGTTTCGGCCCCGGCCGCGTGCCCCGCGGTTCTCGGAAGCCCGCGCTTTTTCGCCCAACGTCCGTTGCCGTCCATAATGATGGCAATGTGGCGGGGGAGATTCCCGAAATCCACTTCCCCCGCCCTTTTTTCCGTTCTGTGAAACAGACGCATCAGATAGCCATGAGCTCCTTTTCCTTTTTGGCGGCTATGCCGTCGATCTCCCTGATATGGTCGTCCGTCAGCTTCTGGAGATCTTTTTCGACATCCTTGAGGTCGTCCTCGGTAATCTCAGACTTCTTTTTAAGCCCCTTGAAATGCTCCATCGCGTCGCGCCGGATGTTGCGGATGGCGACCTTGGCCTCCTCGGCGTATTTTTTGACCTGCTTGATGAGGTCTTTCCTGCGCTCCTCGGTCAGCTGCGGAAAAACGAGACGGATCACCTTGCCGTCGTTCGTGGGATTGATGCCGAGATCGGATTCTAAAATCGCCTTTTCAATGAGCTTGAGACTGCCCGCGTCCCAGGGCTGTATGGCGAGGGCGCGCGGATCGGGCGTCGCGATCGAGGCGATCTGGTTGATGGGCGTAGGTGTCCCGTAGTATTCGACCCTGAGCTTATCGAGAACGGCCGGATTGGCGCGCCCCGCGCGGACGGAATCAAACTGCGTGCTGAGAACCTCCGTCGTCTTCTTCATTTTGACTTCGAAATCCTGGTAGTTATCTGCCATTTTTTATCCCTCCGATATCGTTGTGAGCTGCAAAAAGGTCGAAAACGGTTTGTTTGCCGGTTGGCGCGGCGCTATTGAACCACTGTTCCGATCTTTTCTCCCATGACCGCGCGGACGACATTTTCCGGGTCCTTGAGGGCGAAGAGGATAACGGGGATCTTGTTATCCATCGAAAGCGAGGTTGCCGTAGAGTCCATGACCTCGAGATGCCGCGCGAGCACCTCGTCATAGGTGATCGAATCGTATTTGACGGCCTCCGGGTCCTTTTTCGGGTCCGCGGAATAGACGCCGTCAACATTCTTGGCCAGGAGGATCGCGTCCGCCTCGATCTCCGCCGCGCGGAGCACAGCCGCCGTATCGGTCGAGAAAAAGGGACTGCCGGTTCCGCAGCCGAAGATGACGACCCGACCGCGCGCGAGGTGGCGCATGGCGCGTCCGCGGATATAGGGCTCCGCGATAGCCCGCATCTCGATCGCCGTCTGTACCCGGACATCCACATCCATCTGCTCAAAAACGTCGGCCAGCGCAAGGCAGTTCATTACGGTCGCGAGCATACCCATATGGTCGGCGCGTGTGCGCTCGAGCTTGCCGCCGCCGTCCTTAACGCCGCGCCAGAAATTGCCGCCGCCGACGACAATGCCGACCTCGACACCAAGCGCAACACATCGTTTGACCTCTGAGCAGACGCTGCCTATCACGCCGAAATCGAGCCCTCTGCCCTGCTCTCCCGCAAGGGCCTCTCCGCTTATTTTAAGGAGCACACGTTTGTAGACCGGCTTGTGTTCTTCCATGCAGGCTCTCCAATCTCAGCGCAGTAACCCTGCTGCAGTCATGTTAAGGTATTTTAATATAAAAACGTCAATATTAAAAGTGTTTTTATGTAAAAAACGAAAATTCTGCCTTCTGCCCAAAAGCACGGACCTTTAAGCCCGGTTGTTTTCGCCGTCCGTTTTCATTCCCGTTTCGCAGAGCGCGCGGATGCAGCAGCCTTCGCACAGCGGCTTGCGCGCGGGACAGACCGCCCGGCCGTGCAGGACGAGCCTGTGGCAGAAATCCGAGGATTTTTCGGGCGGGAGCAGCTTTCTCAGCGCCGTTTCGATCCTGGCCGGGTCCTTCAGGTCCTCGACCAGGCCGATCCGGTTCGACAGGCGGATACAATGGGTATCGACTACGACCGCGGGCTTTCCGAACACGTCGCCGAGAATGAGATTCGCCGTTTTGCGTCCGACGCCGGGCAGCGCCGTCAGCGCCTCCATCGTATCCGGCACCTTTCCGCCGTGGCGCGCGATGAGCGTCTGCGCGCAGGCGATAATGTCCCGCGCCTTGGAATGGTAAAAGCCGCAGGACCGGATACAAGCCTCAAGCGCTTCTGGCTCCGCTTCGGCGAGGGCCTGAAGCGTGGGATAGCGCGTGTACAGCGCCGGGGTGATCTTGTTGACCCGTTCGTCCGTGCACTGCGCGGCAAGGCGGGTCGCAAACAGCAGCTCATAGTCCTTTCCGTAGTCGAGCGAGCACTGCGCGCCGGGATATTCCGCCTCGAGCCGCGCAATGATTTCATTTATCTGTCTCTGCGTTCTCATACCGTTCTCCTTTGGGGACTGCTCGATTGAGAGCCTGAATTCAGGTTCTTACTAAAAAGTATAACATCGCACGGCGCAAAATCAAAGTTTTTTCGCATTTAGCCAATTGTCAAGTCCCGCGCCTTGCTCTATAATAACGGTATGCGGAAATATCCACGCTTTTTCCCGTACATGCTGTATCTGCTCAAGGAGCGGCGGGCTGCGCGCGCGCCCGACCTCTATATAAAAACACGACGGAGGGCGCAATAATGATGGTGGAAAATCAGCTTGAACTCATCTCCCGGCAGGATAAGGAGGTCGCGGACGCTATGGCGCTCGAGCTCGGGCGCCAGCGCGGAAACATCGAGCTTATCGCTTCGGAGAACATCGTGAGCGAGGCCGTGCTCGCGGCAGTCGGCAGCGTGCTGACCAACAAATACGCCGAGGGCTATCCCGGAAACCGCTACTACGGCGGCTGCCAGTATGTCGACATCGTTGAGAACCTCGCCATCGCGCGCTGCAAAAAGCTTTTCGGCTGTGAATTCGCCAACGTCCAGCCGCACAGCGGAGCGCAGGCCAACTATGCGGTTTATCTCGCCCTTTGCGCGCCCGGGGATACCGTCCTCGGGATGGATCTCGACGCAGGCGGCCATCTCACCCACGGCTACAGGGTCAATTTCTCCGGGAAAAATTATCACGCGGTGTCCTACGGCGTGGATATCGAGACCGGCCGCATCGATTACGGTGCGCTCCGTCGCATTGCCCGGGAATCCCGGCCAAAAATGATCATCGCCGGCGCCTCCGCCTATCCGCGTATCATCGAATTCGACAAGTTTGCCGAGATCGCCGGGGAGGTCGGCGCCTATCTCATGGTCGATATGGCGCATATTGCGGGCCTCGTCGCGGCCGGGCTGCACCCCTCGCCCTTTGATTATGCCGACGTTGTGACGACTACGACGCATAAGACCCTGCGCGGCCCGCGCGGGGGCGCGATCATGACGAACAGGCCCGACCTCGCCAAAAAAATCGACAGCGCCGTTTTTCCCGGCGCGCAGGGCGGGCCGCTCATGCACGTCATCGCGGGAAAAGCCGTCGGCTTCGGCGAGGCGCTGCGTCCCGAATTCGCGGCCTATCAGGCACAGCTGCATGAAAACTGCGCGATTCTCGCTGCGGAGCTGCTAAAGCGCGGGCTGAATCTTGTCTCCGGCGGAACGGACAACCATCTCATCCTGCTCGACCTGCGCGGAACGGGCATCTCCGGCCGCGCGCTCGAAACGCGGCTCGACGAGGTGCACATCACCGCCAACAAGAACAAGATCCCCGGCGACCCGCTCAGCGCAAAGGAAACCAGCGGCGTGCGCCTCGGCACCGCCGCTGTGACGGCCCGCGGCTTCACCGGCCCGGATATCGTCGAGGTCGCGGAGCTGCTGAACCTCGCCGTGCGCGATTTCGACGCGCAGAAAGACGTCATCGCCGCCCGCGCCTCGGCCCTCTGCGAAAAGCACCCCATCTACGCATAGATCGGGCTTTGACCGGGAAAATCCGAATATCGGCTGCATATCAGCGAAAAAATGAGCCGAGGTTTTTTCAAGGCTCATTTTTGTTTCAAGCCGAAACTCGCAATGAAAAGGAGGCAACGCCATGTACAGACCCCTTGCCGACGCGCTGCGGCCGGCCGCGCTGGACGAGGTCGCCGGCCAGCAGGCGATACTTGGCGAAGGCGCGATGCTTCGCCGCATCATCGACTCGAAGCAGATCCCGAACATGATTTTCTACGGTCCCTCCGGGACCGGCAAGACAACGGTCGCCAGCATCATCGCGGAAAAAACGAACCGCGCCCTGCGCCGTCTCAACGCGACGACCGCGGGCATCGCGGACATCAAGGCCATCATCGACGAGCTGGACACGCTGATTGCGCCTGAGGGCGTGCTGCTTTATCTCGATGAGATACAATATTTTAACAAAAAGCAGCAGCAATCGCTGCTTGAATTCATTGAAAACGGGAAAATCACGCTGATCGCCTCGACCACGGAGAACCCCTATTTCTATGTATTCAACGCCATCCTGTCCCGCTCGACCATCTTTGAATTCAAACAGCTCGAGGCGGCCGACGTTGAAAAGGCCGTCCTGCGCGCCCTGCGTTTTCTCGAAACACGCGACCGGGTCACGATTACCTGTGAGGAGGGCGTCACGGCGCGTATCGCGGCGAGCTGCGGCGGCGATGCGCGTAAGGCGATTAACGCTGTCGAGCTTCTCTACAGCGCGTCTAAAACCGCTCTGAGCACCGTCACACTCACGCTTGCGGACGCCGGACAGGTGTCCCAAAAAAGCGCAATGCGCTATGACCGCGCGGGCGACGCGCATTTTGATATTCTCTCGGCGCTGATGAAGTCCCTGCGCGGCTCCGACCCGGACGCGGCCCTGCACTACCTCGCGCGGCTGCTCGAGGCGGGCGACCTGCCCGGCGCCTGCCGGCGCATTCTCTGCTCGGCCAGCGAGGACATCGGCCTCGCCTATCCCATGGCCGTGCCGATCGTGAAGTCCTGCGTGGATTCGGCGCTCCAGCTCGGCCTGCCGGAGGGACGGCTCCCGCTTGCGGAGGCGGTCATCCTGCTCGCCACCGCGCCGAAATCGAACAGCGCCTGCGCCGCCATCGACGCGGCGTCCGCCGACGTGCGCGCGGGCAGGACAGGCGAGATTCCGCGTGAAATGCAGAATGTCCATGCGGATTCGACGGAGCACAAACGGGCACAAAACTACAAATATCCCCATAACTACCCCGGCCACTGGGTCCGGCAGCAATACCTGCCGGACACCATCAAAAACGCGGTCTATTACCAATACGGCGACAACAAGGCCGAACAGTCGGCCAGGGCCTACTGGCATCAGATCAAGGGTGAATAAGGCAAAGGAGGCTTCGTTTTGGATATCCGGGTCGGTGACATACTCACGATGAAAAAAGCACACCCCTGCGGTGAAAAGCGCTGGCAGGTGCTCCGCACGGGCATGGACTTCAAGCTCCGCTGTCTCGGCTGTGGGCACGAGGTCATGGGCGCGCGAAGTAAATTTGAACGCAATATCCGCGCGGTGGCGCGCAAGGAAGCGGGCGAGGAAGCGCGGTGACCGGCGGCGCGGTTTCCCCCGGCGAGCACGATCCCGCTTCCAAAGCGGTGCGCGCCGCCGGAGAACCTGCGGAAAGCCGTTTCAGGCCTTGAGTCTGAACCAAAGCTCATCGTAGTAATCGAGCGTTTCCTGCGGGAGATTGATGAACGACTCACAGCGGGCGAGCACCTCGTCGCCGGGATACATGACGGCTTCCGTCAGCGCATCGAGCTCGAGCTGATCCCGGACTTCCTTGTTCGGGCTGGTGTAACCGATGAATTCGGAGTTTGCCGCGCTGTTGTCCGTCGCGGTCATGAAGTCGATAAAGGTCTCGGCGTTTTCCTTGTTTGCGGCGTTTTTGAGGATGCACATCGCATCGACAAAAACGTTCGCACCCTCCTTGGGTATGGAGAATTTCAGGCCGGGGTTGTTCT
>JAISDV010000119.1 GCA_031264545.1 Oscillospiraceae bacterium
CCGCAAAGGGTGATGGGCATGCCCATCACCAATACCTCGTTGTCTATCCGGTTAAAATCCGGGCCTCGCCCCGGCCGTGTACGTTAACGCTTCTTATGCGACAAGTATAGTTTATCGGGATTCAAATGTCAAGCTTATGATTAAACTTTGGATGAAGACGGACAGCTTTTTGTGCATAGCATCCAAATTGCCGCTTGTTTTTTGGAGAAATAAGGATAGGAGGAAGTTAAACGTTTTATTGCCCTTCGCGGACGGCCAGATATTTGGACCGTTTTATGGACATTTTTATTTTTGTGGGGTACAATAATTGAAAAATTTGTTGAAATACTTCCCGGAAAGGGGCAGGCCTAATGGAACAGCAATCGAGATTAACGACCGTACTGGTTTTCCTCGTTCCGCAAGTCCTTTCCTTGATCATAGCGGAATATAAAGTGAGCGAGGAAAAAGCCGCGGAAATGTTCTACGCTTCCGAGCTTTACAAAGGATTAGAAGATGAACAGACCAAGCTGTGGCATTTGAGCGCGAACGCCCTGTTTGTAATGTTCCGGGAGGCACGGGAAACAGGCAAAATCACTTACCCGGAGGAGGCATAAACCGTGAGCAAAGAGGGGAAGTTTCTTGTTTTCTGCCTTGAAATGTACAAGGCGGCAAAGCACATGACCGGCAGAGAAGTCATCGAATCATTTAAGCGGTACGGCGTTAGCGATTATGTGCTGTCCTGTTATGAAGCCCTGCACACCACGGGTACAAACTACATCGTTGAGGACATAGACCTGTTCGTGGAAGCAAGGCGGCCGAGTTAATATTCAGAGCGTGGCTTGCGTATTACGAAAAACGTTACTGCGTGAGCATCTCGCGCAGCCGCGCGACGGCGCGCTTTTCGAGCCGGGAGACCTGCACCTGGGAAATGCCCACGACCTTCGCCGCCGCGTCCTGCGTGAGACCGTGAAAAAAGCGCAGGGCGATTACCTGCTTTTCGCGCTCAGGCAGGCGCGAGAGCGTCTCCCGCAGAGATACGCGCTCGACCAGCCTTTCCTCCTGCCCGAAATCCCCGAGTATCTGCTCGAGCGTGAAGCCCTCCTCCCCCGTCTCGCGCTGGAGGGATTCCATCGGGCCGACGGCCGTCTCGGCGCTTGCTATCTCCGCCGCGTCGAGACCGGTATGCGCCGAGATTTCCGAGAGTGTCGGTTCCCTGCCGAGCCGCTGCTCGAGCAGCGACCGCGCGTTCCTGATCGCCTGCGCCTTCTCCTTAACGCCGCGGCTGACCTTCACCGCGCCGTCATCACGCAGGAAGCGCCGTATTTCCCCGGAAATTTTCGGAACCGCGTAGGTCGAAAACTGTGTGCCATACGCCTCGTCGTAGCCCTGAATCGCTTTGAGAAAGCCGACACAGCCGAGCTGATAGAGGTCGTCCGCTTCCACGCCGCGCCCGAAAAAGCGCCGCGCGATGCTCCAGATCAGCCCGGAATTCTCCTCTATCAGCTGTTCAGATGCCTGCTTGTCTCCGTCTTTTGCGCGTCTCAGAGCATCTGTCATCTCGTCTGTCATAAACGGGGCTTTCTTCGCCTGATCCGGCGGGACATCGTGACCGATGTGCCTCTGCCCGCGGCAGAGCGCACCCTGACCTTGTCCATGAAGCTCTCCATGATCGTAAATCCCATCCCGCTGCGGTCGTCTCCGCCTGTCGTATACATGGGTTCGCGCGCTTTTTTGATGTCCGGGATGCCGACGCCGCCGTCCTTGACCGTAATTTCCAGAAGCTCCCGCTCCAGTATCCGGACGCGCAGCCGGATCAGCCCGATATCGCCGGGATAGGCGTGGACGATACAGTTTGTAACGGCCTCGCTGACGGCGGTTTTGATGTCCGCCAGTTCGTCGAGCGTCGGGTCGAGCCGCGCCGCGAAGGCGCCGACGGCCGCGCGGGCGAAGCTTTCGTTCACGCTTTTTGAAAGAAACTCCATTTTTATGTAATCCAGATTTTCCATTGTCCTTTCTCCTCTCATCTGGTTTGCACGATCACGCGGATCACCCTGTCTATACCCGATGCGTCTATCACGCGCAGGGCTTGTCCAGACGGGTTCTCGACCCAGGCCTTGCCGCCCATGCCGTTCATGCGTTTGTTGATGCGCAGTATGACCGCGATTCCCGAGCTGTCCATGAAGCTCAGCTCGCTCAGGTCGATGACGCAGACTCTCGGCAGATATTCATCCAGCAGGTTTTCCACCGTCTTCATGACGCCCTTTGCCCCGTGATGGTCAAGCTCGCCCGAAAAGCTCAGCCTCAGGCTGCCATTGTTTTCCTCAGCGTAAATTTTCATCTTCACCCTCCGCTCTTTATCTGAAAAAGTTACAGCGCCGCAGGCGATATGCCTACGGCGCTATTGTAAAATAAGCCTGTCTATTATTTTGTCGAAATCCGTTTCTGCGGCGAAATTCAGCCCAGTCTTCTGAGGCTCTCCGTCAGGTTGGCGACCAGCGCCGCGGCTTTCTCCGTCCGTTCCTTCTCCGCCTCGACGACCCTTGCGGGCGCTTTTGCGATAAAGCGTTCATTTCCGAGCTTCGCTATCTGCCCGTCATATTCTCTCCGCGCCTTTTCAAGCGCATTCTGAATACGCGCGCGCTCCTTGCCGAGGTCGACGAGCTCGGCCATCGGCATAAACATCCGCGCCGTGCCCGTTACGACCGATACCATGCCCTCGAGCACTTCCGGAACCGAAGCCGTAACAGTGATCTCACCCGCATGGGCGAGCTTCTCGAGGAAAGCGCGTCCGTTTTCGAAGATATCCGCCCTGTCGGTGACGATAATCAGCTGCGCCCTGC
>JAISDV010000207.1 GCA_031264545.1 Oscillospiraceae bacterium
GCCCCCGGCCTTGAGCTCCGCGAGCGCTTTTGTCTGTTCCTCGATCTGCTTCCTCTGCGCCTCGAGGTCAAGCGCCTCCGTGGCCTGGGTCTTACCGTCCGCTTTTTTCTGTTCGGCCAACGCAAACATCAGATCCTGGAGCGCCTTCTGGTTTGTACTGACCGCTTCCAGCGCGGCGTTATACGTTGCCTGTTTGTCTTCAAGCGCCTTCAGCGCGCTCTCATAGCCGGCCAGCGCGACCTGCGCCGCCGCCAATGTGTTTTTTGCGGCCGCCAATTGGTTTTTTACAGTATTATAATTGTAATCACCAGAACTTTCGTCAATCAATCTGGCCAGCTCGCTGCTCAAAGAGTCGTAGTTCTTCTGAAGTGGGTCAACCGCCGCATAGGCGGCCGTCATCGCCGTAATGCTCGCCCTGCTATAGCCGACGCCGGTGGGAAACGCGGGGATACCCGCGGCCGCTTCACTTGTGGGAAATGAAGGCTCATCGTAAGCATTAAGAAGCGCCGCATATGTTTCGTTAAGCATTTCCATATATGACACTTTATCCCCAGAGACTTGGCCGAGCTGCCGCATCCACTCGACCGTACAGCTTTCCAAATTGCCGTAGGCCGCGCTGTGAACCGCCCTTGCCGCGTCGAGCTTGGCCTTTGCCGCGCTGACCTCACTCCGTTTTGCGTTGATTGCCGCCGAATTTTCGCTGCCGGGGTTAAGAGATGCGAGCTGATCCTCGAGACTGCTGACCCTGGTTTGCTGAAGGTCCGCCTCGGTCTTGGCCCTGCTGCAATTGCCCTGTGCCGCGGCCAGCTCCGCCGCCGCGACATAGGACGCATCCCGGTCCGCCTTTGCCTGGTCCAGCGCTTCCTGAGCGAGCTGGATGTCCCTGTTCTCCTTGGCATAATCGCCGTCGGTCGAATTGATAAGCGCTTTTTTATAGGCCAGCACGAGCGCGTCCAGCGCGGCCTCGCCCTCCTTGAGCTGCGCGCTCTCGGCAGCGGAATAAAATACAAGCGGATCGCCTATGGAGACCTTGTCCCCCACCTTTACGGGCACCGAAAGCACCTCGCGCGTTTGGAGGCTTTTCACCTCGTAGCTCTCGTTCGCAGCGACCGTGCCCGTTCCGCGGATCCTGGCGCTGATCACGCCCGATTGCACATATTCCGCCGCAACCTCCGGCAGGGAGCGATTCATAATCGTATTGGAAAAGAAGGTCAATACAAGCATGAGCGCGAGAAAAATGATCGCCGCATTCTTGACCCAGTCCCGTTTTTTGACTTTCTGTTCCGTCATAAGCCAATGTCCTTTCAGGTGGTTGACATAATTTTCGCTCAGCCCTTGACGGAGCCGGCGTTTGTGATGCCTTCGACCAGGGCCTCCTCGCCGTGGAGGAAGAGCAGAAGGGAAGGAATCATATAGACCGTCGCGACGGCGAAGGCCAGTCCGACCTCGCCGGCGTTGATCGTTGAGAGAAAAACGGACAGCGGCTGCTGCTCGGCGTTCGGCAGCAGAATGAGCGGCTGCTCGACCATGTTCCAATAATCGATAAACACGAGAATCGCGATCGAATACAGCGCGCTGCGGCACTGCGGAAGACATATTCTGGTAAAGATATGCCATTCGCCGGCCCCGTCCAGCTTTGCCGCCTCGATCAGGGACTGCGGTATCCTCCGCATGAATTTCGTCAGCAGGAAAACGCTGAACGGCGCGAAGGCGCCGGGCAGGATAATGGCCCAGCGCGTGTCGAGAATCCCGAGCCAATCCGAAACGAGATAGTTCGGCACAAGCGTGACCTGATAAGGCATCAGCATCAGTATAACATAGAAAAAGAAGAGAAAGCTCTTCATTTTTCCCCGGTACCGCGTGAAGCTGTAGGCGGCGAGCGCGGCGATAGCCACTTGGAGAATCACGATCGGAACGACCAGCCTGACGGAGTTCCAGAATTTGAAAAGATAGTCGGGGCTTTTGAACAGGGTTGCGGCGTACTGGCTGAAGGAGACCTTGTCGGGTATAAATTTCAGGTTGACCTTTTCGGAAATATAGGTCTTGCCCGAGCCGGCGGCGTTCTTGAAAACGGCGCCGTAGTTTGCGGCGATCTCCGTCTGCGTCATAAAAGAGTTCGAGAGGGTCAGCACGGTGGGCAGAAGGAATACCAGGGCGAAAAAAGCCGCCAGCAGAGTCAGCATGCCCCGGCCGAAAAGCCGTTTTTTATTCATCCCTCCACGTCCTTTCCAAGCTTGTCCTCAAGCACAAAAAGCAGCGCGATGATCACGACCATCACAAGCGCCATCAGCACGGCCGCCGCGGAGAGCTTTTGGTAATCGAGCGAGGCAAAGGTGTTGTTCATAAAATGCTGGAGCATATAAAGGCTCTCGACCGGGTATTCGCCCGTCAGCAGATAGACCTCCCTGAAAACCTTGAAGGAATTGATCAGGGACAAGATGGTGACAAACAGGATGGTCGGCGAGAGATAGCGCAGGGTGATGTTCCGGAACTTGAACCACGGCGTCGCCCCGTCTATATCCGCGACCTCGATCAGCTCTCCGGGAATATTATTCAGGGCCGCCATAAACAAAATCATATTATATCCGAGGTTTTTCCACAGAAAAAGCGTGACGACGACAAGCTGCGCGTATTGCGATTTCAGCCAGTCGATCTTGCCCGCGCCGAACAGGCCGAGCAGATCGTTCAGCGAGCCGTTGTGGCTGAAAATGACCTGCCAGATCAGGACGACGGACGCAACCGGCACCATCATCGGGCTGAGGAAAAAGGTTCGGAACTGGCTTTTCAGCGGGATCCGGCATTCGAGCAGCTGCGCGAGCAGAAAGGGCAGCACGACCGCCAGGGGCACCGCAACCAGCGAGAGCCCGGCGGTATTTTTCGCGGCCGTGACGAAAGCCGAATTTCTGAACAGCGCCGAAAAGTTCCTGAACAGAACGAATTCGTGCTGTATCGGGTTGTTTATCAGCGAATAATAGACGATCACAAAGAACGGTGCGATGAAAAATACCGCGACTCCCAGCACGCTTGGAGAGAGAAACGCCAGATCGCGCAGTCGGTCTCTTCTGCATTCATTCAGCCGCCGCTTTTTTTTCATCGTACCTTCCTTTCGCGGCGCCCGGCGAGCCGGCCCGCCGGGCGCGCGCCATCCGTTTTTACCGCTGCTCGTTGATGTAGAGCGTCATGCGGCTCTGGATGATGTCCGCGGTCTCGTCAACGGTCTTTTCTCCGGCAAAGTAATAGGCCGCTTCCTCGTTGATAAGCTCCATCATGCTCTGGTCGTAATTGAAAGTGCCCGTGACCGAATCGATCAGCGCCCTGATCTGGTCGGCTTCCTCCTGGGTGATCGCGTAGAACTCGACCATGGCGCCGTCGTCTATACTCATTCCGCCTCTGGATACGGGGACTCGCTCGCCGTTCTCGTCCGTCGTATATTCCTGCTTCATGGCCTCCGCAAGCTTTTTATCAAAGGCCTTCCGGTTTACCGGGAAGTTCCAGTTCAAACTTTCTTGATAATCTTCGGAAATCAGGGCCCGCACAAACTGCCAGGCGCCGTCCTTGTCCCTGCAGGCGCTGGTCATGGCGATGCCGCCGCTCATCTGCGCGACGCCGCCGCCGTCGCCGGATTCGGACGGAAAGCCCTTGAATACGATCTGACCGCCGTGCGAGGCCTTATAATACTGAAAGCTGTCAAAATCTCCCGCGCCGAAAATCGTGAACAGCTGGCGGCCGTCCCGGATCAGGACGCTGGAATCGATCCATTCGATCTCCTTGCCATATCCCGCCTGGTTTTCCTCCCGCTCCGGAAAGGTGTTGGCAAACGCCAGCAGCTTTTTGAAGTCGTCCGAATTAAAGCGGCATTCGCCGGTCTGCCAGTTCAGGTACCTGTCTATGTTGAGCATGGCAATATACTGGAAAATGCCCTCCTTCGTCATATCCATGCCGAAGGGATAATCCGCCTGGGGGTTGTCATTGAGGATCTGCTGCAGCTCATCCATGGTCCAGCCCGGCTCCGGGCCGGCGACCCCGGGTGAGGCGACTATGGAACTGACGCTGAAGCTGGTCGCGAGCTGGTAGAGCTTGCCGTCCGTCTCGAGCACGCCGAGAATGGCGGGGATCAGGTCCTCGCGGCTCAGCCCGGCATCCGCGTCGATATACGCGTACAGATCCTCGAGCAGGCCCTTCGCGGCATACTGCTTAAAAGGCAGGTTTGAAACGTCGATGAGATCGGGAATCTTGCCGGAGATGATCTCGGTGCTGAGCTTGGTCGCGCCGGCGTTATAGTCCTCGCCGGTGTTGAATTCAGAATAGTCCTGGATCTCGATCCTGTAATCCTCGCTGGTCTTGTTGAACTTGAGCAGCTGTCTCCTGAGATTATAGTCCAGATACAGGGTGGCGAGCGTGAGGACGGTTTTCTGCTTGACCGCACTCCTCAGGGTCTTGGCGAGAGTGACGATCTCGAGGGAAGCGTCGCCGTCGCCGCTGTAGTCCTGGGAGATCGCGAAAACGTCGCCGTTGTCCCTGACCGTGCTGAAGCGGACGCTGTCGCCGTCGACGTCGCAATTGAGCCAGGTGAGTATTTTTTCGGAGGCCTCCGTCTCGGTGCTGTACCCGAACAGCGAGGAGCTGTCCGTATAGCAGAAGTCATACGTATCGCCGCCGTCGCTGGTCTGCCAGACGTCGCTCGGCGCCGGATATTCCTCGCCCCAGTCCTTGGCGGCGGGGTCGATGGTCTTGATGACCATGCTGTAACTCTCGCCGTCTGCGGACTGCACGTTGGTCGGAGCGCCTATAGAGCCGTCCTTGACGCGGACGAGGCCGGAGATCCAGCCGTCTGTCTTCAGCTTGAAAAGGAATTCCGCGTCAGGTCCGAAAACATATACGGCCCCCTCGTCCGCGCTGATATAAAGATTGCCCGCGCTGTCCGTCAGCATGGCGTTGATGTAAAAATAACCGCCGTACCGCGCTTCCTCCTCCTGGGACCGCGCGATATACTGGCCCAGATCGACGCTCGCGAGCTCCGCGCCGGTGCCGGACAGCTTGCGGATATAGCTGCTGCGCTCATCATTGACATAATACTCCCAGGGATCCTGGGTGTCCGCGTCGAAGCCCTCCGGCAGGTCGAAAATCGTCTTGCTGACGCTTTCCGCAACCCAGATGTCCCCCTTGGCATCGGCTACAAGCCGGTCGAGACCGGCGTATGAATACGGATCATCTCCGGCGTCGAGGGGAACGTAGTCGGGAAGCTTTTTGTAATCCGTGCCGTCCGCTTTGATCGAATAGAGGAAATTTTTGTATGTAATATCGGAAGTATCCAACTCGGCTCCGGGCGCGGTCCCGGCCTCGGCGACAGTCGCCGTTCCGTATGCTCCGGATGAGGCGATCTTGGTATAGGTCTCATACCCGTTCATCGCATCCACTTCTTCCTGGGTCGCCGGCGTACCGTCCGCGTGGACCGGAAGGCTCGCGCTGAAATAAATGGTGTCGCCCGCCATACAGGGGGAGGAAATATCGGTGATCTCCTCGGGCAGCTTCGTATAATGCGGAACATAGACATATTCGGAAAGCCCCGCGCCCTCCGCGTTCTTGTTGCCGCAGCCGGACAGCAGCCCCGCTGAGACGGCAAAAACCATGAGCAATGACAGCGCGCGCCCCGCGGCTCTGGAACTCTTCTTCATTTCGCTTCTCCTTATAAACACGACAAATGAGCGTGTTGCTCGTACTAGTACGCTCGCAATATTATCATCAGCGGCCGCTTATGTCAACGTTTGAATTTAAATTTGCGTTCAGGGCAGCCGCGGAGCAACCCGCTTTTTTTTGACGCCGCGGAGCAAATTATGTTCCGCGCAACACAGAAAAATTCAGCGCCGGCAGCTTTTATAATTTTTTTGCCGCCCGTATTGCCTGCCGTGAGACCCGCTGAACCGTTCCTTCCCGCAATAAGGCCCGTGCGCAATGTGCAAATAAAGAAACGCGCCCGGCTTGACATACGGCAAAAAAACTGTTACAAATAAATTGCTGCGCGTCGGCAGTTCCCGCGCCTTCTTCCCTGCCGCAGCCGCTCCGCTTCACACGCACGAACAAAATTTTTCACTCTCAACTCTCACCCGTCAACTCTCAACTGTCAACTGAACGCAGCGCAATCAGGAGTAAAATGAAAGCTACCTCACATTTCGCAATGGCACATCTGTTATACGCCGCCTTCCGGACGCGCGGCATCTATCTGAATCG
>JAISDV010000149.1 GCA_031264545.1 Oscillospiraceae bacterium
TGAATTGCATACCGCGCAAGTTTAAATTGTGGGAGGATTTGCTATGAACTACAGCAAAAAGTCAGTAAAGGATGTTGACGTAACGGGCAAGCGGGTGCTCCTGCGCTGCGACTTCAACGTTCCGCTGGACAAGGAAACCGGAGCAATCACGAGCGACAAGCGCATTATTGCTTCGCTTCCGACAATAAAGTATCTGCTCGAAAACGGCGCTAAGGTCGTTGCCTGCTCCCACCTCGGCAAGCCCAAGGGCGAGGTCAGGAAGCGTCTCAGTCTTGCGCCGGTCGCAAAGCGGCTGTCCGAATGCCTCGGTATGCCGGTCGCCTTTGCCGCTGACGTAGCCGGCGAGGAATCGAAGAAGCTCGCCGCAGGACTCAAGGATGGCGAGATTTTATTGCTCGAGAACCTCAGATTTGACCCGGGTGAGGAGAAAAACAGTCCCGAATTTGCCGAGAAGCTCGCTTCTTTCGGCGATATATACGTTTCCGATGCGTTCGGAACCGTCCACCGCGCCCACGCCTCCACAGTCGGCGTCGCGGCTTTCCTGCCTGCCTATGCGGGCCTTCTTGTCGAACAGGAGCTTATGCTCATGGGCGCGGCTCTCGACGACCCCAAAAGGCCCTTTGTCGCCGTTCTCGGCGGCGCAAAGGTTTCGGACAAAATCGGCGTTATCACGAACCTGATCGACAAGGCGGATACACTTATCGTCGGCGGCGGCATGGCCTACACTTTCTTGAAGTCTATGGGCTGTGATGTCGGCGACTCCCTGCTTGAGGCCGACAAGGTCGCGCTGGCGGGCGAGGTCATGAAAAAGGCGAAGGACAAGGGCGTCAGGTTTCTGCTGCCCGTTGACATCGCCGTCGGCAGTCATTTTGCGGCCGACTGCGAAAGGAAGGTCGTCCCTGCGGACGCCATCCCGGCCGGCTGGATGGGCATGGATATCGGCGATAAAACCATCGCGCTTTTTTCCGACGCGGTCAGGGGCGCGGGCACGGTTGTCTGGAACGGGCCTATGGGCGTTTTCGAGTTCCCGGCTTTTGCCGACGGGACCAAAAGCCTTGCCAAGGCGCTCAGTGAATCCGGCGCGATTACGATCGTCGGCGGCGGCGACAGCGCGGCGGCCGTCGAGCAGCTCGGTTTTGCCGATAAGATTACGCACATTTCCACCGGCGGCGGCGCCTCCCTGGAATTTCTCGAGGGCAGAGAGCTGCCCGGTGTGGCCTGCCTGCTCGACAGGTGAAGAGCGGCTTGTGTCCGTATCGGCCGGCAAAATAAAGATAAACGCGCTTTTGCGCGCGGGAGGTTTTTGACATGAATAAAAAATACCGCAAGACGATCATTGCGGGCAACTGGAAGATGAACCTCGTTCCCTCTGAGGTCAAGGCCTTTGCGGACGAGCTGCGCGCGTTCCTGCCCAAGGCCAGGACCTGCGAGGTGGCGCTTTTGGTTCCTTATACCCACATCTCGACGCTGCGGCGCGCGCTCAAGGACAACAGGATAGGCTTCGGCGCGCAGGACGTCAGCGCACGCGATAAGGGCGCTTATACAGGCGAGGTTTCCGCGGACATGCTCTCCGATATGAACGCGCACTACGTTATTGTCGGCCACAGCGAGTGCCGGCAATACCATGGCGATACCGATTTTACCGTCGGCGAAAAGGCGGCCGCGGTCCTGGGAAAAGGCATGTGTCCGATCATCTGCGTCGGCGAGTCCCTGGAGCAGAGAGAACGCGGCCTGACCATGGCCTATACTACTTACCAGGTGCTTGCCGCCCTGTCCTATATTCCGGAGGGCAAGGAACGGCAGATCGTTATCGCCTATGAGCCGATCTGGGCGATCGGAACCGGGAGGACCGCAAGTCCGGAGGAGGCCGGGGAGGTCTGCGCGGGCATTCGCGCCGTCCTCCGCGCAAAGCGCGGCGCAAGGGCCGCAAGGAGCGTGAGCATCCTTTACGGCGGTTCGATGAACCCCGGAAACGCGAAGACGCTGCTTTCTATGCCCGACATCGACGGCGGACTGATCGGCGGCGCTTCGCTTAAGCCCAGGGATTTCTCGCAGATCGTCGACGCGGTCGCGCTTGCGGCGCAGGAGGCGTAAATCGGAGCGGTTTACGCGGCTTAAGGCTTAAAGTGTGCGGACCTGGACTGACAGGCGCACGCGTTCGCCGCTTTGAAAAGGATGAACATCACTATGAAAAAAATTCCCACAGTCCTCCTGATACTGGATGGCCTGGGCCTGGCCGGGCCGGGAGAGGGCAATGCGGTCAGCAGGGCTTATACCCCGGTTCTGGATAAGCTTCTGGCCGAATGTCCGAATACGACGCTGTCCGCTTCCGGGCTCGACGTCGGTCTTCCCGACGGACAGATCGGCAACAGCGAGGTCGGCCACACCAATATCGGCGCCGGGCGCATCGTCTACCAGGCCCTTCCGATGATCACAAACAAAATAAAGGACGGCAGTTTTTTTGAAAACAGCGCCTACATCGCGGCGATGGACGCGTGCCTGGAGGCGGGCACAGCCCTTCATCTGCTTGGCCTTCTCTCCGAAGGCGGCGTTCACAGCCATATTACCCACATGTTCGCATTACTGGAGATGGCGAAGCGCAGGGGGCTGACCAGGATCTTCATTCACGCCTTTCTCGACGGACGCGACGTCAGCCCCACGACGGGCGCGGCTTATGTGCGGGACACCGTGTCAAAATGCGCGGAGTTGGGCGTCGGCGCGATCGCGACCGTTCAGGGCAGGTTCTACGCTATGGACAGAGACAAGCGCTGGGAAAGAGTCGAAAAGGCATACGCCGCTATGGTCTACGGCGAGGGTGTCCGGAATCCGGACCCTGTGGATGCCGTTGAAAAGAGCTATACCGAGGGCGTGACGGACGAGTTTGTCGTCCCCGTCGTCTGCTGTGACGGCCGGATCGGGGGCGGAGACAGCGTCATTTTCTACAATTTCCGTCCCGACAGGGCGCGGGAGCTTACCTATGCCCTCACAAGCGAAAATTTTGACGGCTTTGAACGCAGGCAGGGCTTTTTTCCACTGCATTATGTCTGCACCACCCGTTACGATGAAAAGCTCACAAAGCTCCCCGTGGCCTATCCGCCTGAGGATATCGCGGATACCTTCGGCGAATATATCAGCAAGCTGGGGCTGACGCAGCTCCGCATCGCCGAAACCGAAAAATACGCCCATGTGACCTTCTTTTTTAACGGCGGCGCCGAAAGGACATTCCCCGGTGAGGACAGGATACTTGTGCCTTCTCCCAGGCAGTTCCCGACCTATGACCTGATACCTGAAATGAGCGCGAACGCGGTCGCCGACAAATGCGCCGAGGCCATACGGAGCGGCAGGTATGATGTTGTGATCTGCAATCTTGCCAACTGCGACATGGTCGGCCATACGGGTGTGCTCTCCGCGGCGATCAGGGCCGTTGAAACGGTCGACGCCTGTATGGGACGCATCCTGGCCGCGGTAATCGATGCGGGCGGGACGATCCTGATAACGGCGGACCACGGAAACGCCGACCGCATGCTCGAGGAAAACGGCGAACCGCACACCGCGCACACCACCAATCCCGTTCCTCTGATCCTCTGCGGGGCGGAGGCTCGGCTCAAATCCGGCCGGCTGGCCGATATCGCGCCGACTATGCTCGCGCTTATGGGCGTCATGAAACCGGAAAAGATGACGGGCGAAAGCCTGATCGTTGATCACTGAAGCTTATTCAACTGATAAAGGAGACTGTATTTTATGAAAGAAAAGACCTATTTGGGAATCGTCGATGTCCATGCGCGCGAAATTCTCGATTCCAGAGGAAACCCGACTCTTGAGGTCGAGGTCACGCTTGAGGACGGCACGATCGGCAGGACGGCGGTTCCCTCCGGTGCTTCGACCGGCGTCTTTGAAGCCTGCGAGCTGCGCGACGGCGATAAGAGCCGCTACCTCGGGAAAGGCGTTCTCAAGGCGGTTGAAAATGTCAACGGCGAGATCGCGGACGCCGTGACCGGCCTCAACGCCCTTGAACAGACCAATATAGACAAGCTCCTGATCGAACTCGACGGGACGAAAAACAAGACCCGTCTCGGCGCAAACGCCATCCTCGGCGTCTCCCTCGCCTGCGCGCACGCCGCCTCCGACGCGCTCGGCATAGGCCTGTATTCCTATGTCGGCGGCGTAAACGCAAAGACCCTGCCCATTCCCATGATGAACGTCCTGAACGGCGGCGCGCACGCCTCCAACAGCGTCGACATCCAGGAATTCATGGTCATGCCCGTCTCCGCGCCCGATTTCCGAGAGGCGCTCCGCATGTGCGCCGAGGTTTTCCACACCCTGAAAAAGGTCGTCAGCTCCGCCGGTGTCGGCGATGAGGGCGGCTATGCGCCTGACCTCAGCAGCGACGAGGATGCGCTCAAGGCGCTTGTCGAGGCCATCGAAAAGGCCGGCTACAAGCCCGGCGCGGACTTCAAGATCGCGATGGATCCCGCCGTTTCCGAATGGTTCGACGACAAGGACGGCTGCTACCACCTGCCAAAGCGCGGTACGGTCATGACCCGTCAGGACATGGTGGACATGTGGGTCGGCTTCTGTGATAAGTATCCGATTATCTCCATCGAGGACGGCATGGCGGAGGATGATTGGGAAGGATGGAAGCTGCTCACGGATGCCCTCGGCGACAGGATCCAGCTCGTCGGTGACGATCTGTTCGTCACCAATTCCGAGCGCCTGAAGACAGGTATAGACAGGGGTGTGGCGAACGCTATCCTCATCAAGCTCAACCAGATCGGCACACTGACCGAAACGCTCGACACCATTCAGATGGCGCACAGGGCGGGTTATACGACTATTATATCCCACCGCTCCGGCGAGACGGAGGACACGACGATCGCGGATATTTCCGTCGCGCTCAATGCCGGACAAATCAAGACCGGTGCGCCCAGCCGCGTCGACCGCGTCGCGAAATACAACCAGCTCCTGCGCATTGAGGAGGAACTGGACGCGCTTGCGAGGTATCCCGGCGGCGCGGCGTTTTACAGCATCGGGAAAAAATAAGAACCCGTATCCACAGGTTCCGGGCGCCGTTGAAAGCGCCCTAGAAAAAAATGCCGCCTGAAAGTATAAATGGTGTTTCTATGGGAAAGAATACCCGCAGAGACACCATTTTCTATTCAGGAGGTAACAAAATGGCTGAAAAAAAGCGCTTCGAAGAGAAAGTAGAAGCATTTTTTGCCGGAAAGGGCTTCTACATAGTCCTTTTCCTCTGTGTGGCTGTGATTGGGCTTTCCGCCTATTATCTGCTTACCGGGAACGGGAACGATGTAGAAGATACCGTCATTAAAGACAGTGCTTATGAAGACGTAACGCTTCCTTACGATGAGGACCCCGAAATGGCGATCCCGCCCGAGACGAGCGAGGAACCCGTAATGGACGAGACAGAGGAAACGGACGCGGCACTTGAAGATGCTGCGGCGACGGATGAAACCGCCGCGTGGACGGCGGAGCAGGAAGACGCCGCTTCCGCCCGGTATATCTGGCCGCTTGAGGGCGAAATCGATATACCCTATTCGGTCACGGCGCTTATCTACAACAAAAAGCTGGGCGACTGGCGCACCCATGACGGCGTTGACGTCGCGGCGCAGCTCGGAACACAGGTGCTGGCCGCCTGCTCAGGTCAGGTCAAGCGCGTCTATACCGACGATATGGGCGGCACGACCGTTGTGATCGCCCATGCCGGCGGGCTCGAGTCGATTTACGCCAATCTGGCCGAGGTTCCGACAGTTTACGAAGGTGACAACGTCATAACCGGCGAAGTCATCGGCGCGGTCGGAGCGACGGCCCCCGGCGAAACCAGGCAAAATCCGCATCTCTGCTTCAAAATGACCCTGGACGGGCAGAGTGTGAATCCCTCCGACTACCTTCCCCCAAGATAGCCGAAAATCCTTCCTTATGAGGCTTCTCCGCACGGAGGGGCCTTTTTTATAGTTTGCCGCGGGCAAACTATAAAAACAGCCATGCGGCGCGATCCGCGCCGCGGCATTAAATCCAAGCGCGTGCGCACAGAGTGCGCACATGCGCGTAAAAAATAGTTTCACAGAAACTATTTTTTAGTCGTTTCTATCGTGTTCACAAAAACAGCCGCCTGAAATTTCATGCTTCAGCCTCTCCGCTCTTTGACACGGTAGCGGATAACGCGGTCGTCCGACGCGATAATGCGTCCCTGTTTTTCAAGCCGTCTCAAATGGCTCTGGCATTCGCCGACGGCAAACCATTTCTGGTTAATCGGGAAGTCCTCCCAGGAATTGCAGCGGATGCTCCAGGTCATTTTGCCGGCAATATCATAGGCCGAAAAACCGGGATTTTCCTTAACGATGCTGAAGCATTCGGCCAGGCGCTGCTCGTGGTGGGCCAGCAGGGCCTTGATCCTCGCGCGATAATCTCCCGGCTCACGATGGCCCGGCAGGGCGATTTTAACGTCATAGCGGGCGGTTTTCCGCAGGCTGTCGAGGTAGTCGCCCAGGGAATCGTCGGCATTTACCCAATTGGTAATGTTGGGCGTGATGTCAAAAAGAACATGATCCCCGGTGAACATCAGCTTTTCGCTTTCGATCCGGAAGCACATATGCGCCGGCGTGTGCCCCGGCGTTTCTACGGCTTCGAGCGTGTAATCGCCGCATACGAAGCTGTCGCCCGCATCGATGGGCAAATAGGCGCTGAAACCGATATCCGGCGACATGCTGCGGGAAGCGGCGTCCTGAACGGATTCTGCGACGGCTTCGGCGGAAAAGCCCTGCCGCAGAAGGCCGGCGGCGTCCGCCGCCCAGAGGTCGATCCGCGTCTGGCCGTAGAGCCACGGAATTTCTCCCCGGCCAATATACACGCGGGTTCCGGGCACGGCGATCTCCGGGGCAAGACCCGTGTGATCGGAATGGAGGTGGGTGAGCAGGACATCCGTCTCAGCCATATTCACGTCCAGTTCCTCGAGCCCGGCGAGCAGGCAGGCCCTGCAGTCGGGATGATTGAAGCCCGTATCGATCAGCAGGCCGCGCCCGCCGGGATTTCGGATATAGTAGCTGTTAAGGAGCTTCAGCGGACTATTCGGAAGCCTGACCTTTATTCTGTAGATATTCCTCAAGATTGCTTCTGCCATGTTTATCTCCCTTGAAATGCCGTCGCAAAATTTTGGGGTTGTTTGAAAAATCGGCGTGCGTGGCCGACGGGCTGTATTTTTTGCTATGCGAGTCGATTTTTCAACGGGCACGATCGATTTTTCAAACAAGCCCTAATACAACATTCGCAGATTATCCTATTTTTCGGTGATAGTCAAGCCTGTGGAGAGATAAGTCCGAATTAATTGCAAGGGCACAGGCCAAAGGGCGTATTTGAGCGCCTTCCCGGCAATGACCATTTGCCGGATCTCTGAAATGCCTTCGTATTGCACATTCAAATGCGCTGTTTATAAAACCTACTTGAAAGCTTCCGCACCTTGAAGTATGATATGACCATATATTTCTGTTGCGAGGAGTTATAATGGATTATATAACTGTAAAGGAAGCGGCTGAAAAATGGGGCATTGCAGGCAGGGCGATTACTTATCATATTGCAGGCGGACGCATACACGGAACGATTAAAAAAGGAAATCTGTGGCTCATTCCCGCGTCTGCTTCAAAGCCGGAGGATTTGCGGAAAAACGGCTGCCGCCATTCCGTAAAGGATGGCGGAGAATGAAAAAATCTATCATAATCACCGTGAGCTTACTCCTGATATGCGGCGTGGCTTATTATTTCAGTTCCTTTCCCTTCGATACATTAGGCATAGCCGCCGCAGACGGCACAGCGGATTTGCAGGCTGCCGTTTCCGGCGGACAGATCGTTGCGGTAACGTCCGGCTGGAGAAGCTACCCAGGCAAGCTCTACGCGCCGGAGGATTTTGCGGCGGGAACGGTTTCGGCTCCCGTACAATGGGAAAACAAATACGGCGAAGGCGAATCTGTCGGAAGCCACCGCATGATTCTTCTGTTGCCGGCGGGCGAAACGACGGCGATCCGCTTTCGTTCCGTTGATTACGCGACCAAAGTGTATATCAATGGGGCATTTGCCGGAGAGGTCGGAACAGTCGGCGCGACAAAGGAAGAAACCACGCCTCGTGTGAGCGACTGTTATTTTGTCGTCACGCCGGAAACTGCCGAAACCGAAATCATCATACAATATGCGAATTTTCACCACCGCAGGGGCGGTTATCCGCCGGAACTGACCGTCGGCGCCCCCGCGGCGCTTACGCGGCTGTCACAAAAAGATACCGGTGCACAGGTCATGGTTGCGGGCCTGCTGTTCACCGCGTTTTTATACCACCTTGCCATGTTCCTGCTCTATGGCGAACGCAGGACATTTCTTTACTTCGCGATGTGCTGTCTAACCTTCGCAATCCGGGCAATGCTGCCGCTTTTCATCGTTTTCATACCGGATTACAACTGGCCGCTGATGATACGGATTGAGTACATCGATATGTTTTCGGGGGCGGCGCTGTTCATACTGTTTTCCCGTAACATGTTCCCGGAGCTTTTCTCAAAGCGCATCCTTTGGACGGGCGCGGCGGTGCTGGCGGCTTATAACATTATCGTTATTTTCACGGCTCCGGCGTTATTCTCACGGCTGCTGGTCATCATACAGCCGTTATGCCTGATTATTGTAGGCTATATCACCGTAAGGCTTGGGCTTGCTTTAAGAAAAGGCGGCTTGACTGTTTTCCTCGCCTTTGCGGGTATTGCCCTGTTCCTTGTCGCAGCGGTCAACGATGTGCTGTACCTGAACAAATTGCCGAACGTGGGCGAAAACCTCATGCCGGTGAGTATTTCGGTTATGACACTGGCCTATATGATGATTTTGTCCATAGAGTTTGCCGAAAACGAGCGACGGCTCGAAGCGGAAGCCGGGCGGCTGTCAATGGAAATGGCTATGAAGGAGCAGGCACTCGCCGCTGATAACGCCGCGCTGGACAGGCTTAGCCGTATGAAAACAGAACTGATCACCACTGTCA
This sequence comes from Oscillospiraceae bacterium, assembly GCA_031264545.1. Classification (GTDB taxonomy): domain Bacteria; phylum Bacillota; class Clostridia; order Oscillospirales; family Oscillospiraceae; genus UBA2658. The sequence continues at coordinate 9,022 of JAISDV010000149.1, forward strand.
GCCATGAAACCAAAACGCCTCTTGCCGTATTGTCCGTCTACGCGGAGCTCATTGCGAAGGAGCTTCGGCGCAAAGGCGTGGACGAACAGGCAGCAAAAGATTTAGACACCATCATGGAAGAAACGCAGCGCATTTCACGGCTGATGGACGAACTGCAGGACCATATTCGAAAGCAGGACGGCCGCCTTCTCAAAACGCGATTGGACCTTAACGAACTGATAAACGGCGTGGTGCGGCTGTACACGCCGATCATGGCGCGGAAAAACAATAAGCTGACCATTCACATTTTCGGTGATTTACCCGACAGTTACGCCTGTTCCGGCGAGATTACCCAAGTTCTTTTTAATCTTTTACAAAACGCGCACAATCACTCGGAAAGCGGCAAGATAGATATTGCCGCCGCGCCGGAGAAAGACGGTATCGTCGTGACGGTTTCCGACACGGGCGGAGGCATACCGCCGGAGCTTTTGCCGCATTTGTTTGAGCGCGGCGAAAGCGGGGACGAGAACGGCACGGGTTTGGGATTGTATATCTGCAAGGAAATAATTGACCGGCATGGCGGCGTGATCGATATAGAGAGCGAACCGGGCAGAGGAACAGCCGTAAGGTTTACGCTGCCGGCCTGGAAGGAGGAAACGGATATTGGGCAAGAAAACAGTCCTGCTGGTTGAGGACAACGTGAAGCTCTGCGAGGGCAACCGCCGCGCTCTTGAGAGCGAAGGATATGAGGTTTACACGGCGCTGACGCTCAAGCAGGCGCGAGAGCATCTTTCACGGATTGAACCGGATGTGATATTGCTCGACGTTGTTCTGCCGGACGGCGACGGGATGGATTTCTGTACCGAAATATCAAATAACACTGAGGCGTATGTCATATTCCTCACTTCCCGCTCGGAACACGCTGAAATGCTGCGCGGCCTGGCCTTGGGCGGCGACGATTATATTACCAAACCTTTCAGGCTGGACGAGCTGCTGCACCGCGTGGCGGCGGTCGTACGGCGGCGCGGCAAGGAAACCGTCTTGGTGCAGACGATTCAAAAGGGCAGCCTGACGCTGGATATTATCGCGGGGCAGGCGTTCATCAACGGCATGGATTTAACGCTTTCTCAGAAAGAGTTTGCCGTTTTACTCTACCTGACGCAAAATGAGGGGAAAACTCTGAGCGCGGAAAACATTTATAAAAAAGTATGGGGACAGCCGATGGCCGGCGACAAAAACGCCGTGCAGATGTCAGTTTCCCGTTTACGAAAAAAGATAGAACCCGCAGGCTATGATATTTTCGTCACGCGCGGGATAGGCTATTTCTTTGGAGGCCGGACCTAACAATATTGACAGGTTCGCTATTTTCGTCGGAAAATTTAGTATAATTGCGATGGACATCAATAAAGACTCGCCTGTGGGCGGGTCTTTCGCCGTTCAGAGATAATAATTAACACAAGGAGGAAATGCAAATGTCAAAGACGTCAAAACACATCAGGAAAGGATTATCGCTGCTGCTTACCTTCGCGATGCTCGCGGCGCTGATGCCGGCGATCGCAAGCCCCGCTCTGGCGGCGGAACCCGGCGCGGACAATCTCAGCTCGGTGTCGGAATCCACCTTTGCCGACTGGGGGCTGAGCACGGACACGACCGAGGTGACGAACCAGATTAAAAACGGCTCGGCGCCGACCCAGGAGACCCCGTTCTCCCTCGGCACGATACCCGAGCTGGCGGTGCGCACAAGCTTATCGCAATACAGCATCTATGACTTCACCGACTCCGCGCCGCAA
>JAISDV010000176.1 GCA_031264545.1 Oscillospiraceae bacterium
TGAAATTCCCCAATACAATACTGCTCAGGACTTCTCGTATTTTATAGTCAATCGCTGCCTTAATGAATTTGAGGGCACTGGACATCTGGCTGTTGTTAGTCGGCAATTCTATGAAGATCTATACGTCGTGTATAATACGGATTCCGGATACACGGCGGCGCACCCGCATTCACAATATAACTATTCACAGTTGACTGCTAAGGAATCATTAGCTTTTTATCAGGATGCCGTTGAAAAAGCCAAACTCAGGCTCGTTGAAAGTACTGATCTATCCGATGAAACCGGCGCTGACATAAATAACGGTTCCGATAACTTGAGCTTTGCTTGCTATCCAGAGCAATCAGCCGGATATGTTAATGTCAATATGATGACATATTACTCTGGAAAGGATATTGACAACAATCCGGAATATCATGCGCTTATGCTATTTTTCGGCAGACTCGAGGAAGAAGGTTACAAAAACTGTATTATTGATATAAGAAATAATCCCGGCGGCGGCGATACATATTGGAAGTACGCGCTCATTGCGCCGAACATAACCAAGACGATGAATTCTGAATCGCTGGCTCTTATCAAAGGACTTGTATGTCAATACTATGTTAGTCAACTGGCTGGATACCCCATTTATCCCATAACAGATCTTAACACAGAAAAACTGTCTGCGCTTAATCCACAGGATCTGCAGGATGCCATAAGTTATGTGATTCGGAGTGAAGAAGTGAATCCCGCCAGTCAAGGAAGGTCTTTGTTCTCAGGTAAATTTTGGCTTCTGGTCAGTGAAACCAGCTACTCATCAAGTGAAAGCTTTGCGATGTTCTGTAAGCAAACCGGATTTGCAACACTCGTTGGAACACATACGGGTGGTGATGGCGGTGGAATGGATCCAATCTTTTTTGCAATGCCCAATACGGGGATTTTGATCAGATTTTCGGCTGACATGGGACTAAACCCAGACGGCTCCTGTAGCGAGGAATTTGGCACCACGCCTGACTATCCGATTTCAGAAAACGAAGACGCTCTGGTAAAATGCTTAGAGATTATTTCACAAAAAGCAAACTATTGAAAAGGCTCCGGCTGACAGCCGGGGCTTTCCGCTAGGGACTAATACTAAGGCACCGATTGAAAGAGCTGCGAATATATTGCCCCTTTGTTCAGCAGACTTTTTTTAGTCATTTCCGTCCATTTCCGCCGTAAAAGAAGCCGGTTTCCGCAGCATGGAACGACGCGCTTTTTAAGTAGACATAAATATAATTATGTCAACAACAAAACGCGGAGGGGTGTTCAATGGCTGTCAAACAGGAAACAGGAAGAGGGAGCGCCGCAATCGTCGGGCTCATGCAGTTGAAGGACAGGCCGCAGGTCAGAAGCGCCGCGGGCTACGTCCTCAACTTTATTCTCGGCTTCATTATGAGCGGTTCGGTCATCATGGAGGGGCTTGCGCCGTTCGGTATCGCAATCGTCGGCCGGGCAAGAGCGGGCTGGTCGGGTATTTCCTGCCTGATCGGCGCCTGTCTGGGATACATATTGCTCGGCGGCTTCGACTGGGGAATCAAATATGTCGCCACGATCACGCTGGTCTTCACCGTTGCCTTTGTGTTCCGGGAGACGCGGATTATCAGGAAGGCCTGGTTTATGCCGGCGGCGGTCTCCGCCGTCACGGCCGTGACGTCCTTTTTAAACACTTACGAATTTCTGAATAGCTTTCCGAACGCGGTCGGCGTTTTCACGGAGCTTGTCCTCGCCGGCGCGGGAACCTATTTCTTTTCCGTCGCGCTCACGCCGCAGGAAACGGGCGGCGCGGCCGCGGAGCACAGGCAGGCAATCAGCCTTCTGCTTTTATTCGCCTGCCTGCTTATGTCGCTGGCGAGAGTTGAAATCATGGGCGCTGTTTCGATTGGCCGGCTTCTCGCCCTGCTGATCGTCTTTACGGCGGCCTTCAAGGGCGGGATGCTCCCGGGCTGCGCCGCGGGAACCGCGCTCGGCCTCGCGATGGATATGGCTTCCGGCGGCGGGGCATTTTTTGTGATGGCCTATTCCTTCGCGGGGCTGATCGGCGGAACCTTTTCAAAACACGGCAGGCTCCTTTTTCTCGTGAGCTACATTATGGCAAATACCGTGGCGGTGCTCTGGACCTGGGGCGGAGCGCTCAGGTTTGAGCTGATGTGCGAGGTTTTCGCGGCGACGCTTGTCTTCGCGATGCTGCCGGACACCCTGCTGGAATTCACGGGCGGCATCGCGCGGCTCCCGGCCTCCGGGACGGGGGAATCTGGCCTGCGGCGCTATGCCGCGGCACGGGCGGAGCGGATTGGAACCGCCTTTCGCGACCTTTACGGAACGGTTTTCCGCAACCTGAGCGCCACAGAGAACGACAACGATATTGCAACCGTCTTCGATCGGGCGGCGGGGACGGTCTGCGCCGGCTGCAAAAACAAGGACGACTGCTGGCAGAAGAATTTCATGGACACGCTCTCGATCATGAACGATGCGACAGGACCCATGCTCCGGCGCGGCAAGCTTGTCAGGGAGGATCTTGCCGAACGCTTCACGGACAGGTGCCCTTCATGCTATACGTTCATTTCAACGGTCAATTCCGAGCTGCGCGGCTTGATGTACCGGCGGCAGTTCCGATCTCGGCTCAATGAAAACCGTGTGGCGGCCTACGGGCAGTACAAGGAGCTGGCCGATATTATCGAGGGCGTCGCCAGGGAGCTCAACTACGCCAAGGGCGCCGATCCGCTCGCCGAGCGCAGGCTCAAGCGTTTTTTACGCGCGATGGGGACGGAGGCGGACGTCTCGGTTTTCCGGGACGACCGGGGCCGCCTGCGCGCGATCATTGAAAGCGGGCATCTGGGACCGCTGCTCCGGCAGGATAATTATCTCGAGATCCTCTCCGGTATTCTGGGGACGAGGCTGTGCAGGCCGCCGGCGGATGAGGACATATCCGACAGAAGGCTTGTGGTGCTTGAGGCCGAGCCGCTGGTCGCCAGCGTGGGCATCGCGGGCGTGAAGAAAAAAGGCGAGCCTGTCAGCGGCGACCGGGGAACTTATTTTAAGACCGATCAGGGCGTGCTCTGCGTCATCCTGGCCGACGGAATGGGCAGCGGCGAGAAGGCGGCCAAAGAGAGCATTAACGCCGTCAAAACACTGGAGGCCTTTCTGCGCGCGGGCGTGGACCCCGCTGTCGCGATGAAAATACTCAATTCCGTACTCCTGCTCAAAAACGGTGAGGAGTGGGGCTATTCGACCATCGACCTCATGTGCGTGGATCTTTTCACGGGGGAAACGAGCTTTTATAAGTACGGCGCGGCGCCCTCCTTTGTTAAAAACGGCAAGGCCATCCGCCGCGTGCGCTGCGAGAGTCTCGCGGCCGGCGTCTGTGCGGGAGAGGGGAGCGCCCCGGATATTATCCGGATGCGGCTCAAGCCCGGCAATGTCGCGCTGATCGCCAGCGATGGCGTATTGGTAGAGAACAGCGACGCCTGGCTGCGCGAGATGCTGATCGCCGGCGACGGCGTGGACACCAAAACGCTCGCCAAGGAGACGCTGAGGGCCGCCGTGCGGCAGTTTGGCTGCGAGGACGACATGACGGTGCTGGCCGTTCGTGTCGACAGGAGGGCCTGAGTATGGATACCGGAAGGCGCAGCAGGAAAAAAGGGAAATTTTTTGCGTCATCGGGGCCGGGGCGCCTGAATAATCGCCTTCCTTCACGGTTAAACTGGGAACATATGGAGCCGCAGGGGGGATCTGACGTGGTCAAAGGCGTGTCGCACAGAGTGATCGTGGTAAAATCGCCGGATAAATATTTTGAGGAGGCGATATTTGTGATTCGGGAGGACGTTCTCAGAGCTAAGGGCGCAAGCCGCGAAGCGGTGCTGAACGAAGCCCGGCAGGCGGCAAATTCCTACGTTGCCGGACGGAGCGGACGGATCAGAAGCCTCATAGCGAGGCTCCCCGCGCCGTTTATCGTGGCGGCGGGCGCCGCGGTGGCCGGAGCGGCCTGGCTGGCCGCGCGCCTGTGCGGAGTGTGAGCGCCCGTCCGAAAGGCAAGCGGGTCAACAGCGGAAAATGAAGCGAATATGCCGCCGGGACAGGTGTGGTCAGATTATACCTGCCGGGCGGCGCTTTTTTTGTCGCAAAGAGAGGGACCGAAAAGTGCCGATACGGTTGTTTTATTTTCCGGGCAATGGTAAAATAACGACGACACTCGGTTAAGAGAGAAAATATCCTGCGGCGAAAGAAAATGCGGCGAGAGGGGTCTTCGTGAAAATACTGATCAAAAACGCCTTTGCCATATTGCCGGAGGGCTGCGAAACGGATGTTTCAGTCTGCATCGCGGACGGGGAGATCGTTTCCGTCAGGACCGTCCCGGAGGGGTTTACGCCCGACAGAGTTATCGATGCGGCGGACAGGCTGCTCGTCCCCGGCTTTGTCAACGCCCACACACATGTGCATATGACGGCCCTGCGCAACCGCGCGGACGACCTGAGCTTCATGACCTGGCTTTTTGACAAGGTCGTGCCGATGGAAGACAAGCTCACGACGGAGGACGCCTACTGGAGCTGCCAGCTCGCTTTCATGGAGATGCTGGAGAGCGGGATCACGAGCTTTATGGATATGCACATGTTCCCGGATACTATGGCGCGGACGACGCTGGACGCGGGCTTCCGTGCCGTTTTGACCCGCGGGCTTCAGGGCGGGGAGGACGACCCCGAGAACGATGAGCGGCGTATCAGGGAATCAAAACAGGACATCGAACGCTACGCCGGCGCTCCGACGCTCGGCTTCATGCTCGCGCCCCACGCGCCCTATACCTGCGGCGAGCGTTACCTGCGGCGCATTGCCGAATTGGCCGGGGAGTTGGATGTCGGCGTCCACACCCACCTTTCGGAGAGCCTTGACGAGCAGGACCGGATTCGGGCGCGCTGCGGCAAAAGCCCCGCCGAATATTACGACGCCTGCGGCATCCTGCGGGAAAATACGGTCTGCGCCCACTGCGTATACCTGTCTGAAAGCGACATGGCGCTTCTGGCCGCGCGCGGAACGAGCGTCGCGCATAACGCGGCGAGCAACATGAAGCTCGGAAACGGTTTTGCGGACGTGCCGGCGATGCTTGCGCACGGGATAAACGTCTGTCTCGGAACGGACAGCGCCGCGAGCAACAACAATCTCAGCCTGCTGCGCGAGATGCAACTTGCCGCGCTCATCCACAAAGGGACGCACGGAGACGCCGCGGTCCTCAACGCGCGCACGGTTTTCGACATGGCGACTGTGAACGGGGCGAAGGCGCTCGGACTGGCCGGGAAGGTCGGACAGGTCAGAGCAGGCATGCGCGCCGACCTGAGCCTGTTTCCGCTGGATTCGCCGGGCTTCTTCCCGATCGGCGAGCCCAAGGCCGCCCTCTGCTATTCCAGCGCGGGGCTGAAGGCTGAAACCGTCCTGATCGACGGGCGCATCCTGCTGGACAAAGGCGAATTCAAAACCATTGATTCTGAACGGGTCATGCGCGAGATCCGGGCACTGGTTAAACGATTTTAATAGGGGAACAAATACGCACATTGTGACAATTTCTTTTCATAGTCATTTTGTGCCTGAAGTGCAGTGAAAGGATGGGTCATAATAATGAGTGACGTCAGAGATTTAAGCCTTGCCCCTTTGGGCGAGAAGAAAATGGCGTGGGCATACAGGCATATGCCCGTGTTGAACAGCCTGGAAAAAACGTTCGAGGCGGAGAAGCCTTTCAAAGGACTGAAAATCACGCTTTCGATACACCTCGAGGCAAAGACGGCCTGCCTCTGCCGCGTACTTGAAAAGGGCGGCGCGGAAATGCATGTGACCGGCAGCAACCCGCTCTCGACCCAGGACGAGGTGACGGCGGCGTTGGCCGCCGGCGGCATGGACGTTCACGCTTATCACGGCGCGGCGCCCGAGGAGTATGAGCGGCATCTCTGCGCAGTGCTCGAAGCCGGGCCGGACATCATCATTGACGACGGCGGCGATCTTGTCCATCTGATCCATATGAAATATACCAATCTGATACCGAAGCTGCTCGGCGGATGTGAGGAAACGACTACCGGCGTGCAGCGCCTGAACATCATGGCAAAGGCAGGTGCGCTCCGCTTCCCGATGGTGGCCGTCAACAACGCCGGCTGCAAGTATCTGTTCGATAACCGATACGGCACGGGCCAGTCCGTTTTTGACGCGATCAATACCACGACGAACCTTATTATCGCCGGAAAAACCGTCGTTATTGCGGGTTATGGCTGGTGCGGCAAGGGCACGGCCCTGCGGGCGAAAGGACTGGGCGCGCGCGTCATCATCACGGAGATCGACCCGATCAAGGCGATCGAGGCCGTCATGGACGGCTTCGAGGTCATGCCGATGGCCGAGGCCGCAAAGCGCGGCGATATTTTTGTGACCGTTACCGGCTGCGAGGACGTGATCACAAGGGAGCACTTCACCGTAATGCAGGACGGCGCGATCCTCACCAACGCCGGACATTTTGACGTTGAAGTCAATCTTGTCCAGCTCGCGGAGCTGGCAAAGTCGCGCCGCGAGGCGCGGAAGAACATTGAAGGCTTCGTAATGGAAGACGGGCGCACGCTCTATGTCATCGGCGAGGGCAGGCTTGTCAATCTCGCCGCAGGAGACGGGCATCCGGCGGAGATCATGGACATGAGCTTTGCCATTCAAGCCCTCTCCGCGCGTTACCTTGTGCGGAATAAGGGCAAGCTGGCCGCGGACGTGATATCGGTTCCGCGTGAGGTGGACGAGGAGGTTGCGGCGATCAAGCTCCGTTCCCTCGGGATCACGCTGGATACGCTCACAGAGGCGCAGAAAGCCTATATCGGCTTATAAAAGACGGCGCAAGTAAGGCATATCAATAAAAATCTTATCATTTTTGCAGATTGAATGCCAGCGCCGCGGCGCAGTAGAGCAGTATGAGCGCCATGGCGATGTTGAACGGACGATTGTATTTCTTCAAAAATTTTTGGAGCAAGCCTCCAGCCGAGGCCCAGGTGATGCAGCCGGACAGACCGATCACTGTGAGGACGACTGCATGGAAAAAGAGGGCGGTCAGACTTGCTTCATACGGCAATACATACCCCGTGTAGATGGTGATCGCATACAGGATGATTTTGACATTGACAAATTCCAGCAGAAACCCTTTCCAGAACGACATGCGCCTGTTTTCGCTCTCGTCCGGTTTGCTGAGCGCGACATGGACCGCAAGATATGCGATATAGGCCGCCCCAATATATTTGAGAACGCCGGTGACGGAGGGCATATACCTTGCCAGCTCATAACAAAAGAGTGCGCAAAGGACCATAACGCATAAAAAACCGGCGGCTATTCCCATCAGGATGTCTTTGCCCCTGCGCCATCCGTTTTGGCTGACTGCGTAGAGCGCCACGATATTATTGGGACCCGGTGTAAAGGCGGTCACCAGCGCATATAGAGTAAGTACGACAGTATAATTGAAAAAAACATTTATATCCATCCTCCTCTGTGCCAAAAGCGCATTGAAGTAACAAAGAGAAAATTCGTTAATGCCTGTTTATAGGCATAGACGCCGCCGCACACGCGCTTTCGTGGCGGCGGCGCTTTTAATTGTCTATTTTATGCTATAATCAGGAGGAAGCGCAAAAAACGCGTATTAAACAATTCTTAAATAATTACCCGATTTATTATTAAAGAGAATTTCGCCTATTATAGAAGGCGAGGGGGGCATATATGTATACTATTTTGATCTGTGACGATGAAAAGGACATCGTCAACGCGCTCAAAATTTACCTTGCGGAGCCGGGGTATACGCTGCTGGAAGCCTATACGGGCAGAGAGGCGCTGAACATCATTGGCCGCCGGGAGGTGCATTTGGTCTTGCTGGACATCATGATGCCGGAAATGGACGGTATTTCCGCGATGGTCAAGATCCGGGAGCGCAGCAATGTTCCGGTGATCCTGCTGACCGCAAAGAGCGAGGACACCGACAAGGTGCTCGGGCTGAACGTCGGCGCGGATGATTATATCACCAAGCCCTTTAACCCGGTCGAGGTCGCGGCGCGGGTGAAATCACAGCTTCGGCGCTATATGCAGCTTGGGGGCGGCCGGATCAGGCCGCAGACGCTCCGTATCGGCGGCATCGAGCTGGACGACAAGGCGA
>JAISDV010000002.1 GCA_031264545.1 Oscillospiraceae bacterium
CAGTCGGCGATATATACCATCCTCGACGCGATGGTGCGTCTCATCGCGCCCATTCTCGCCTTTACCGCGGACGAGATTTGGCTTGCTATGCGGCACGACGCCGGTGCAAACGCCGGGCACGTCATGCTCAACGATATGCCTGAGCCGGATCCGGCTCATACCTTCGACGCGGAGACGGCCGAACGCTTCGGGCTGGTCATCGCCCTGCGCGAGGATGTGAACAAGGCGCTGGAGCTGGCCCGCTCGGAAAAAATCCTCGGCAAGCCGCTGGATGCCCGGGTAACGCTCTTCGTCTCCGAGGATGCGCGGGCCGATTTTGAAAAAATCGCGGGCCTGCCGCTTTCCACGCTGTTCATCGTCTCGGATACCGCCGTCGTTTACGGCGGAGGCGAGGGCTACGAGAGCGAAGCGTTTAAGCACGTAAAGATCAAAATCACACCCTGCGCAACGCCGAAGTGCGTACGCTGCTGGGCGCACAGCGCGCGCGTCGGCGAGGATGCCGGACATCCTGAGCTGTGCCCCCGTTGCACGGCAGTCGTTTCGGGCTGAATCCAGCCGCCGCCGGGCGGCACACTATCACAGGAGGTACCTGCCATGCCTTATGCAATCGTTACGGTATTAGTCCTCATTCTGGATCAGGCCGTGAAATATTGGACCAGTTTAAATCTGGAGCCCGGCCAGACCCAGGCCTTTATCCCCGGCTTTCTCCAGCTTACGAACGTCCACAACACCGGAGCGGCTCTCGGCCTGCTCAGCGGAGGGCGCTGGCTGTTTGTCGCGCTGACGCTTATCGTGGCCATCGGGGGCCTCATCCTGCTGAGTACAAACAGGATAAAGGGCAGGCTTGGCCGCTGGACCCTCGTTTTGATCCTCGCCGGCGGGATCGGCAACTGCATCGACCGTATCATCAGCGGCTACGTCGTCGACACGTTCCAGTTTATATTCGAAATTCCCCTCATAGGCGAGTTCCCCGTTTTCAACGTCGCGGATATCTTCGTCACCGTCTGCGGCATCCTCTTCTGCGTCTATCTGATCGTCCACAGGTCGCCGGAAGCGGAAACGGAGCGCCTGCCCGCGGAGGAAACGCCGCACAAGACGCCAAGGCCGAAGGAGCCAACTGTCCGTGCGGACTACATCACTCAGCTCAAAAAGCCGGTCGCGGAGGGTCTCAAAAATATCGAGGCCGAGCGCGCAGCCAGGGCTGCGGAGCTCGCGCGCGCGCAGGGCGAGACAGCCGACCTGGACGCGCCCGACCCCTCACCGCTTTCCGAACCCATGCCGAAAACTGCTCCCCGGCCTGCCGAGACAGATTACAGCGCGCTGTTCAGCGAGCCGCCTGAGTCCCCGACCCCCGCGCCGGGAGCCAGTCGTCCCACGCCCAATGCAGGGCCCGCTGCTGCCGATTCGGCGCCGCCGGCAAAAAGCCCTGAAAAGCCGGCCGGGAATGGCGGCGACGGATTCAGCATCGACGATATTATCGCGGAATTCAGGGACAAATGACAAGCCTGTATACGGTCATCGCGGAGAAGAGCGGGGAGCGAATAGACATGCTCCTTGCGCAGGAACTGGCAGAGCTCACCCGCTCACAGGCTGCCCGGCTCATCGAACGGGGCGCGGTGACGCTGCGCAGCGTGCCGGTTAAAAAGAACCACCGGGCAGCGGCGGGCGAAATTTTCGTCGTTGCGCTGCCGGAACCGGAGGACGCTGAGCTTACCGCGGAGGACATCCCGCTCGACGTCGCTTATGAGGACGGCGACTTGATCGTCGTCAATAAAGCGCGCGGCATGGTCGTGCACCCCGCGCCCGGTCACAGCGGAGGCACGCTCGTCAACGCCCTGCTCTGGTACTGCGGGGACAGCCTTTCCGGCATCGGCGGGGAAAAACGCCCGGGTATCGTCCACCGTATCGACAAGGACAGCTCAGGCTTGATCCTCATTGCAAAAAATGACTGCGCCCACCGCGCGCTCTCGGCTCAGCTCGCAGACCACAGCCTTTCGCGCGTGTATGAGGCTGTCGTCCGCGGCAGGCTCAGGGCTGACGCGGGCACAGTTGATGCGCCCATCGGGCGGCATCCGACAGACAGGAAGCGCATGGCGGTGACGGATAAAAACGCGCGGAACGCCGTGACGCACTATCAGGTGCTCGCGCGCTACAACGGCTACACGCATATCCGCTGCCAGCTTGAAACCGGCCGGACACACCAGATACGCGTACATATGGCGCACATCGGCCACCCGCTGCTCGGCGACCCGGTATACGGCAGGAAAGGCCCGGAGAAAGGACTGGAGGGCCAGTGTCTGCATGCGCGCACGCTCCGCTTTATCCACCCGCGCACAAACGCGCCGACCGCCGTGACCAGCGATTTGCCGGGATATTTCACGGCCGTTCTCGCCCGCCTGGGCGAGGCAGCGGGCTGATGACCACTAAAACGCCAGCCGGGAATCGGACAGTATCCGGTTCCCGGCTGCTTTTTTTCGCCATATACGGAAATTTCCCGGGCAGTGCTGTCCGGAGGCGGCCTCCGGCTTCAGCTGTACTGCGGGACGATCGAAAAGCCGCGCGCGCGCAGCGCCTCCCGGATCTCCTCGATCTGCGCGTAGTCCCGCGTTTCGATCTGCAGCTGCAGGAAGCAGGCGTTGATCGCCATGTTCTCTTCACTCCTGTCATAGTGCACGGAGACGACATTTCC
>JAISDV010000065.1 GCA_031264545.1 Oscillospiraceae bacterium
GACCTCCCATCGTCATGCCGCCCTCTGGCTCATCCACAGAGGTAAGGGAGAATCCTCCGAGCTGGTTCGGGACATAGTCGCTGAGCCACGTCCCGCCGAACTGCTCATGGGTCTGCAAGCGCCACATGGCGAGCTTTCCGCCGTCCAGCTTTACGTCGTCCATATGGAACAGCAGATTGGTGAGCCCATCGTGCTCAAAGCGGCTGACCTCGCTGAATCTGCTGCCGTCACGCAGGATTCCTACATCCGTCAGCATCTCATTGATGCCGTCGATCCATTCCTGCGGATCACCACCACAGCCCTGCAATATGAGCCCCTCACGGTCGTTCATACTGCGCAGTTCGTCTATCGTAATATCTCGCATTTATTCCATCCCTTTCATGCCGAGATTTTGTTCCGACGGGTCTTCCATCATCAGCTCGTCGAGGCTGAGCGTGCCGTGGTAGGCGATGTATCCGCCGTCGCCGAAGAAGCCTGACTCATGTTCCATTCGATTACGCCCATATCCGGCAAAGTCGTAATACTCGTCCAGATTCTCGTCGTATTCATAACGGCCGGATTCCTGGATCATATATCTGCCGTAATCCTCCGGCGTCTGCACATTCGGAGCGAAATCGAACAGATCGAGGTTGTCGGCCAGATGCTTGATTTGGAAGGCGTATTCAGGCTGGGCGAAGGAAACCACCACGCCCAGCTTCGCCACATCCTCACGGCTCAGCGGCTGAATGGCGGCGCACATCTCGTTGAGCGCGCCAAGGCTCTCATGCTCCATATCCAGCGCCACATCGATTGCATCGGGCAGCTCGCTTTCCATAAAACGAAGGCGCATATCTCCGTAATTGTCGATACCGGCGCGAAGCATGGCACGCTCGATCTGCGCCTGCGTCAAAGGAAGATAGAGTGTGGTTCCGGGGGCTTCCTCAGAGTCAAAGCGGGAGCACATTTCGACCTCCATTACACAGCTCTCGTAGCGGTATTCGGGGAAGTTCCGCCCGTCATAGAGCTGCGACATCTCGAAATTGTTATCGTAGACCACGCCGAAGGGTGTGACGCGGCCGACTTCACCTTCGATAAGGTCACGGGCGATCTCCCGGAAATCCTGACGCTGCATTTCTTCAAGCGGCACGCCCTCGTTCATCGTCAGGTAATGTCTGCGCCCAATGGCTGCCGCATTGTTGAAGTCCGTCACTACGGTGACCGCCTGTGAGCAGAAGGTCAGGCTGATGAGCTCATCTACGCCATGTAGTTGGAGCCGTTCCGCCATGCCCTGAAACTGTGCCTTTTCGTAATCATCGAAGCTGTCCAGCCGCTTGGCGAGGTAGTCAAGTTCGTCAATGTTGACAGCGGTCCGCTCCATCCGACACAGAGCTGGCCATCCGCCTTGGATCTCGTCCACCTGGCAGTCCTGCTTTACGGCGCTGCCGATCTCGATTTGCTCCAACATTTCCATGATGTGTTCATACTCACTGGCTGGGATGGGGAGAGGGACGGTGAGCTGCCCGTACTCCGGGTGACTTGCGTTTGATAATATCGCTTGTAATACCACTGTTTTCCTCCTATTACATTTTCATTTCAAATCCGCCGAAACCCGGTTCTTCCGGCTCTGCAAAGGTTCGCTTTACTCCGTCGTCGGAGCACATATCTGCAAGAAACTGTTTTCCGCCGAGCGCAAGAACAGCTTGGAAGGCTTCATTTGCGCTGTCATACTGATGCTCCGCTTTGATTTTGAAGAGCGCATCGCCGATGTGAGGGAAGGCATCCTCGTAGATTCCGACCGTCAGCTTGTTTTCCGGCGAAACTCTCATGTATACGCCCTCCTCGCCGCCCGTGTAGAACAGCATACCGTTACCGTTCAGCCGGGTGATAGCGTCCTCCATCCAGCGATATTTGCTGTTCTGTGTGACCTCCTGCCAATACTCAAATTCATACTCTGTCATTTTCCTTCCTTTCCAGAACGCAAAAAAGCGGCGGATCTGATTTCTCAAATCCGCCGCTCCAAGCGTATCTTACATTGTTTGCTGCATTTGCTGAGATGGGTCGCTTTCAAGTGAGACCTTCATCCTTTCCGCATAGTCTGGCACCATCTCAGTAATCAGCGTCTGAATCTCGTCAATGCGCTTTTCTTGCTCATAAGTGAGTTCGTAATCGTGTGACATCGTGTCGGCACAACATCGGTAAATCTCGATGAGCTGCTCTGGCGAGAACTGCTTTTGCTCCTGCACCAATCCACAGCGCAAAGCAAAATCCTTCTTCGCTGCTGCATAGTCGTTTCCGCAGTAATGGCCGAGGGTCAAGCCATCCCTGTCATATGACCATTGCCATGTCGTAAATTGGACACCATGCTTACTTTCCATGCCGCCGAGAACAAATCCGTTGAAATCCGCAAGTTGCTTATATGGATCTGGGAGACTGGAGGCTTTGAGCAAGGGTGCTGTTTTCATTAGCTCCATATACTCATGCACTTCCGCCGCTACAGCTCCTGCACGGTGATAGAGGTCACTGACTGCCGGATCATCAATACACTCACCACGAACTCTCATTGATCCACTGGGCGTCACAATACCAATTTCTCGGTCATCAAGGAGAATGGGGAGGCGGTCGCCCTCGGGTTGGGCGAAGTCGATGCGTTCTCTCTGGAAGCGCTGGGTCAGCTCATCGAAATAGGCGGTTGGATTATCTTTGCTCATCTGGCTTTGCTCCTTTCAGTTGACAACAAAAAAGGCCGGCACTCATAACTGAATGCCGGCCTTCAAAAACGTATTGATTATGTTTTGGTCTGTATCACATTTTGATACAGACCAAAACAGACACAGAAAATTAAGAAATTATTTTTGCTCAATCGAGGATAAACGGGAAAATCATTCCGAAAAAGTGCTTAAAAATGCCTCGGATTTAGTTCAAGTCCCTACCAACGGGGTGGAACCGCCAGAGTTATCTTTTTTTTGCACTTGAAAAAGCAGACACGAAAAAGCCCAGAAACCGTTGCGGTTCCTGGGCTTTCCGGCAAGTTATCTTTTTTACTTGCACAATATGGTTGCGGAGGCAGGATTTGAACCTACGACCTTCGGGTTATGAGCCCGACGAGCTGCCAGACTGCTCCACTCCGCGATATAGCTTGCATACAGGCACGAAAGACGATTGAACCCCTTCGCTCCGAGTGCTCATACATAGTACCATGCACACAGGCGCATGTCAAGCCTTTATTATCGGCTTTATTGCTGCTTTATTGCTGCTTTTCTCACAACTGAGCTTGAAAAAAACCGTGTGAAAAGTTATAATACCTTATTATCCCTAAAAGGGGTCTGCGGTTCGGGTTTCGGGCCGGAATTCATGCGTGCCCGCCGGGCGGCGCACAAAAACGGAAAGGCATGTGTCTCAATTATGAAACGAACGAAAATTTCAGCGATCTATGCGGATGCCCCGAGCTTTGCGGGCAGCGGGATCACAGTCTGCGGCTGGATACGCGCCCTGCGCGATATGAAAAATTTTGCTTTCATCGAATTAAACGACGGCAGTGCGCACGGGAGCCTTCAGGTCGTTTTCGAGCGGAGTACCCTGAATAATTATGACGCGCTCGTCCGGCAGAACGTCGGCGCCGCACTGATCGTCCACGGCACGCTTTCCCTCACGCCTGAGGCCAGGCAGCCCTTCGAGCTGAAGGCCGCGTCCATTGAGATCGAAGGCGGCTCCACGCCCGAGTACCCCCTCCAGAAAAAGCGCCACAGCCTTGAATACCTGCGCACCATCGCGCATCTGCGGCCGCGCACAAACCTGTTTTCCGCCGTTTTCCGCGTGCGGAGCGTTGCTGCGGCCGCTGTACACACGTTTTTCCAGCAGCAGGGCTTCGTCTATATCCACACCCCGATCATCACCGGCTCGGATTGCGAGGGCGCGGGCGAAATGTTCCGCGTGACGACGCTCGATCTCGACCGGCCCCCGCGCACGGAAAGCGGCGAGGTCGACGACACAAGGGACTTCTTCGGCAAGGAAACGAACCTGACCGTTTCAGGCCAGCTCAACGCCGAAAACTTCGCCATGGCCTTCGGTGACGTTTACACCTTCGGTCCGACCTTCCGGGCCGAAAATTCCAACACGCAGCGGCATGCCGCCGAGTTCTGGATGATCGAGCCGGAAATGGCGTTTGCCGACCTGAGCGATTATATGGACAGCGCCGAAGGCCTGATCAAATATGTCATTAATACGGTGCTCGAGCGCTGTCCGCAGGAAATGGCGTTTTTCAACAGCTTTGTTGACACCGCCTTGCTGGACAGGCTCAGGCACGTCGCCGGCTCCGAATTCGGCCGCGTCACCTATACCGAGGCTGTCGCGCTGCTCGAGCCGCATAACGGCGGGTTTGCGTATAAGCTCGCCTGGGGCTCCGATCTTCAAACCGAGCATGAACGCTATTTGACGGAAAAGATCTTTAAAAAACCTCTTTTCGTCACAAATTATCCCAAAGAGATAAAATCCTTTTATATGCGGCTTAACGACGACGGCAAAACCGTCGCTGCGGCGGACTGCCTTGTCCCTGCAATCGGCGAGATCGTCGGCGGCAGCCAGCGCGAGGAACGGCTCACGCTTCTTGAAAAGCGCATGGACGAGCTGGGGCTGAACAAGTCCGACTACTGGTGGTATCTCGACCTGCGCCGCTACGGCTCCTGCCGCCACACAGGCTATGGGCTGGGCTTCGAGCGCCTGGTCATGTACCTGACCGGCATGAGCAACATCCGGGATGTGCTCCCGCACCCGAGAACTGTCGGCACGGCGGATTTCTGAGCCCCTCCGACTCCGCAGCGGAAAACGCCCCCGGCCAGCTTTCCGCACAATTATAAGGCCGCCCTGCGCACGACCCGGAATCCTTCGATTCCGGGTCGTGCTGCCATATCACGCAAACCGTTCGCGCGCCTGGACCGCAAGCGCGTCGCAGCGTTCATTTAATTCGTTGTCGGCGTGGCCCTTGATCCAGAATACCGACACCTTATGTCGCGAAAGCTGCTCGTCAAACGCCTGCCAGAGGTCGGCGTTTTTCAGCTCGCCTTCCTTACGCTTCCAGCCCCTGGCCTTCCAGCCGGCCAGCCAGCCTTTGTTTACCGCGTTTGCAAGATACTGCGAATCCGTGTAAAGCGCGGCCTCGCACGGCTCCTTCAGGGCCTTAAGCGCATTTATCGCGCCGAGTAGCTCCATGCGGTTGTTCGTCGTCTGCTTTTCGCCGCCGGACAGCTCGTGCTGCGTGTCCCTGTAGCAGAGGATCGCGCCCCAGCCGCCCGGCCCGGGATTGCCCGAGCAGGCGCCGTCGGTATAGATCGTGACGTTTTTCATGCCGTCAGCCTTCCGGCGCGGGCAGGGGCTCAGGCACGTCCTCCGCCTCTTCCTTGTCCGTCCGCGCGATGGAAATAAGCTTCGCGCCCTCCGCCAGGCGCATCAGGCGAACGCCCTGGGCGGCCCGGCCGAAGGTGCTGATCGTCTCGGCCCCGGTGCGGATGATCGTGCCGTCATCGGAAATCAGCAGCACATCGTCGTTGTCGCAGACGACCTTGACGTCCGCGACCTTGCCGGTCTTTTCGGTCACATTATAGCTTTTCAGGCCGATTCCGCCGCGGCGCTGCGGCATACCGTCGCCGCCTCGGAGGTATTCCTCCATAACCGTGCGCTTGCCGAAGCCATTTTCGGTGACAGAGAGCAGAGAGCTGCCCTCGCTGACTCGGGCCGCGCCGACGCAGCAGTCGCCCTTGCGCAGGCGGATGCCGCGCACGCCCGTCGCCGTTCTGCCCATAGGCCGCGCGTCATTTTCGTCGAAGCAGATCGCCATGCCGTCGTGGGTCGCGATGATAATCTTTTGCTTTCCGTCTGTTCTGCGCACGGAGATCAGCTCGTCGTCCTCGGCAAGGCTCAAGGCGCGGATGCCGTTGTTTCGGATGTTTTTCAGCGCGCTGATATACATCCGCTTGATTGTCCCGTCCCTTGTTATCATAATAAGATACTCATCCCCGGCATCGAGGCTGCGCGTCTGGATCATGGCGTTTACGCGCTCGCCCGGCTCGATGGGCAGAAGGTTAATAATGTTCGTCCCCTTCGCCGTACGCCCCGCCTCGGGAATGTGGTAGCCCTTCTTGCGGTAGACCCTGCCGAAATTTGTGAAGAAAAGGATGAAATCATGGGTCGAAGCCGTGAACACGGTTTCAACAAAATCCTCCTCGCGCAGGGACTGGGCCGTGATGCCTTTCCCGCCGCGGCGCTGCGCCCGGTAGGTATCCGCCGGTATTCGCTTGATATAACCCGCATGCGTCAGCGTATAGACGCATGCCTCCTCGTCGATCAGATCCTCAATATCGATCTCGTCCTCAACATCCTGGATCTCCGTCATGCGCGCATCGCCGAATTTGTCTCCAATCGCAAGCAGCTCTTCCTTGAGGAGCGCTTTTATCTTTTCCTCGGAAGACAGCAATTCATTAAAATAGGAAATTTTTTCTTCCAGCTCGCGATATTCGTTTTCAAGCTTTCCCTTCTCGAGCCCCTGCAGACGCTTGAGCTGCATGTCCAGAATCGCCTGTGCCTGGATTTCGGACAGGTCAAAGCGCTGCATGAGGTTCTGCTTCGCGTCGTCGTAGCTGGTGCGTATGATGCGGATAACCTCGTCGATATGTTCCTGCGCGGTGAGCAGGCCTTCCAGCAGGTGGGCGCGCTCACGCGCCTTTTTAAGGTCGAACTGAGTCCGGCGGACGATGACCTCCTTCTGGAAGGCGAGATATTCGTCCAGAATGTGCCGCAGGGAGAGGATCTTGGGTTGGGTCTGGTTCTGCACCAAGGCGAGCATATTGATCGCGAAAGAGGTCTGCATCTGCGTCTGCGTGAAAAGGCGGTTGAGTACGACCTGGGGATTTGCGTCCTTTTTAAGCTCAATGACAATGCGCATGCCGTTGCGGTCGGATTCGTCGCGCAGGCCGGAGATACCCTCCAGCCGCTTATCGCGCACCTGGTCGGCCATGCTTTCGATGAGCGCGCGTTTATTGACCTGATAGGGCAGCTCCGTCACAATAATGCGCAGGCGGCTTTGACCGTATTCCTCAAAGTCAGTACGGGCGCGGATAACAACCCGTCCCTTGCCGGTGGCATAGGCTGCGCGGATGCCGGCGCGGCCCATGATGATGCCCCTCGTCGGGAAATCCGGCCCCGTAACGTGCGCCATGAGGTCCGGCAGCTCCGCTTCGGGATTATCCAGCACGCAGACGCAGGCGCCGATGACCTCGCTCAAGTTGTGCGGGGGAATATTCGTCGCCATGCCGACTGCGATACCGCTGGAGCCGTTGACCAAAAGGTTCGGAAAGCGGCTTGGGAGCACGCGCGGCTCCCTGCGCGTTTCATCGAAATTCGGATCCCAGCCGACGGTGTCCTTTTCAATATCGCGCAGCAGCTCATCGGAAATTCTCGACATGCGCGCCTCAGTGTACCGGTAGGCCGCGGGGGGGTCGCCGTCGATCGAGCCGAAGTTTCCGTGGCCGTCGACCAGCATATAGCGCATGGAAAAGTCCTGCGCCAAGCGCACCAGCGCGTCGTAGACCGATTGGTCGCCGTGCGGGTGATAGCGGCCCAGCACATCGCCGACGCAGGTCGCGGACTTTTTAAAGGGCCTGTCACTGGTGAGGTTGTCCTCGTACATCGCGTAAAGGATGCGCCGATGCACGGGCTTTAGTCCGTCGCGCACATCCGGCAGCGCTCTGCCGACAATGACGCTCATCGCGTAGTCGATATATGAAGTCCGCATCTCGCTGACAAGCTCGGACGAGACGATTTTCTGCTCGGGATACCGGATATCCTCCGGCTTATAATCTTTTGCCATGTTGTGACCACCTTAATTTTCCACCCGCCGGAAGAACGCGGGCAGAAAGTATTTGCCGCGCATAAGCTGCCGCTATATGTCGAGATTGACGGCGTATTTCGCATTCTTCTCAATAAACGCCTTGCGCGGCTCGACCTTTTCTCCCATCAGGACGGTGAATATTTCGTCGGCCTTGATCGCGTCCTCAAGCGTAATGCGCTTTAAAGTCCGCGTTTCCGGGTTCATCGTCGTGTCCCACAGCTCGTGCGGATCCATCTCGCCGAGGCCTTTGTTGCGGCTGATGTCAATTTTGCCCCTGCCGTCCTCTCCGCGCATCTCGGCCGACACCCGGTCGCGCTCCTCGTCCGAGAAGGCGTAGCTCGTCTGCCTGCCGCGCACAAGCTTATACAGCGGCGGCATTGCCGCATAGACAAAGCCGTTGTCGATCAGCGGCCGCATAAAGCGGAAGAAGAAGGTCAGAAGCAGGGTGCGGATATGACTGCCGTCGACGTCGGCGTCCGCCATGATGATAACCTTGTGGTAGCGGAGCTTAGCGATATCGAAATCCTCACTGATGCCGGCGCCGAGCGCGGTGATGACCGGCATCAGCTTGTCGTTTGAATAAACCTTATCGGCTCGGGCCTTCTCGACGTTGAGCATCTTGCCCCAAAGGGGCAGAATAGCCTGGTACCGGCTGTCCCTGCCGCCTGTCGCGCTGCCGCCCGCGGAGTCACCCTCGACGATGTAAAGCTCTGTCAGTCCCGGATCGCGCTCATTGCAGTCGCGCAGCTTTCCGGGCAGCGTCGAGCCCTCCAGCGCGTTCTTTCGCCGGATGCTTTCACGCGCCCGCCGCGCGGCCTCGCGCGCCCGGTTTGCCGTCAGCGCTTTGTCGAGGATGAGCCTGCCGACGGAAGGCGTTTCTTCGAGGAAAATGGTAAGCTTCTCAAAAACGATATTATCGATCAGCGTGCGGATCTCGCTGTTCCCGAGCTTGGCTTTGGTCTGGCCCTCGAACTGGGCGTCCGTAAGCTTGACGGAAATGATGCAGGCGAGTCCCTCGCGGCAGTCCTCTCCGGAAACCTTCTCGTCATTTTTGAGCATACCGGCCTTCTGTCCATACGCATTGAAAACGCGGGTAAGTGCGGTTTTGAAGCCCGTCTCATGCATGCCGCCCTCCGGCGTATGGATGTTGTTGGCAAAGGACAGGATCATCTCGTTATAGCTGTCGTTATATTGGAGGGCGATCTCGGCAACGCTGTCGTCCCGCCCGCCGGACATATAGATGACCTCATTGTGCAGGGCGGTTTTATTCCTGTTCAGGTATTTGACGAATTCACGGATACCGCCCTCGTAACGCATTTCATCCCGCACAGGTTCTTCCGGGCGCAGATCCTCCGTGGCGATATGAAGCCCGGCATTGAGGAAGGCCTGCTCCCGCATGCGGGCGTGGAGCGTCTCATAGTCGAAAACCGTCTCCTCGAAAATTTCCGCGTCTGGCTTGAACCGGACGACCGTTCCGGTTTTGTCCGTCGCACCGATTATTTTCATCTCCTGCGTGATATCCCCGCGGGAAAACCGCATCTGATAGATATTTCCGTTCTTATGCACCTCGACCTCAAGCCACTCGGACAGGGCGTTGACGACGGACGCGCCGACGCCGTGCAGACCGCCGGCAACCTTGTAGCCGCCGCCGCCGAACTTTCCGCCGGCGTGCAGGACAGTGTAAACGACCTCGAGTGCCGGCTTTCCCGCCTGCTCCTGAATGTCAACCGGAATACCGCGGCCATCATCCAAGACGCGGATAATATTGTCCGGTTCAATCGAAACCTCGATATGCGTACAGTAGCCCGCAAGTGCCTCGTCTATCGCGTTGTCGACGATTTCGTATACCAGATGATGCAGGCCGCTCGCGGAGGTTGAGCCAACGTACATGCCCGGCCTTTTCCTGACGGCCTCAAGTCCCTCGAGGACCTGTATCTGAGAGGCGTCGTATTCCTGCGTGATCTTATCTGTGATTTCTGCCATGTGTTTTTTCCATACCTTTCGGGTTCTTAACTATTCAAAGCTCTGCGTGCCTGCCCGCTTTAACAGCGTTGCGGCCGCAAGCTGCGATAAATACAGCGTCTGTCCACCCCTCTTGTCCGCGCAGACGACAAAGGCCTTCGGCAGGTCCTCGCACACGTTTATGACCTGCCCGTTTTTTTCCGCCGCGGAAAGGAATGTCCGCGTCAGGTGCGAATGCGAGGCGCTGTCCAGGTCGCACACGGCCACGACATCCGCATAGGCCGAGACCGCGTTTTTTCCCAAATGCAAATACATTTATTTCTCCCGTTCTAAGCTTTTTCCGGCCCTGACAGCGCCTGCGTTCTTCCGCCCGTAATGCCGATGATCCTGCCCGCCGTCCGTTTCCGCACCCGGCTGTCCTCGCAGCAAGTGATCAGTGTCTGTCCGCCGCCGATGCGGCTGAGCACAAATTCCTGCCGTTTTTCGTCCAGCTCGCTTAAAACGTCGTCCAATAAAAGAATAGGGCAGTCTCCCGTATCCTTCAGGGAAAGCGCCCGCTCCGCCATTTTAAGCGAGAGCGCCGCCGTTCGCGTCTGTCCCTGCGAGGCGTAGAGCCGGGCACTGCTGCCGTTAATGCCGATTTCCAGTTCATCCTTATGGATGCCGGAAAGTACATTGCCGGAGGCGAGCTCCGCCTGCCTGTGCGCTTTCTGATGCTCAGACAGCGCCGAACAGATTTCCTGCGGCAAGGCGAACGGGTCCTTTACCGAGCCGGCCGTCTGATAGGCAAGGCTCAGCACCTCGTCACGCCCCGAAAACTCCGCATGGATCGGAATGGCGGCCTCTGTGAGCTTTTGGACAAACGCGGCGCGGTACCGAACGATCTGGGCGCCGCAGCGGCACAGGCCGTCCGAAAAATCGTCCAGCGCATCCAGCAGCGCGGGCTTTTCCCGCCAGTCGCGGAGGATACGCCGCTTGTGCTCATAAAGCCGCGCATATTCAGCGAGGAGCTTTGCATAAGCGGGACGAAGCTGAGAAATCGCCATATCCATAAACCGGCGGCGGGCCTGAGCTCCGTCCTTTATCATATTAAGATCGCCCGGAGAGAAAAGAACGACTCTTAAGAGCTCGGAGAGCTCAGCGGCGTTTCGCTTGACACCGTTGACAAAGACGCGCTTTCTCACGCCGAGGGTCAGTCCGATTTGAATTTCCTGCTCACGTCCGGCTGAGAAAACACTGCCCGAAACCAACGCGCTGTCATTTCCGAACGCGATCAATTCGCTGTCGAACCGCGTGCGGAACCCATGCCCGCAGCTGAGCAAGAATATCCCTTCAAGAAGATTTGTCTTTCCCTGCGCGTTCAGACCTGTCAGAATATTGATCCCCGGGGACAGCTCGACGGTTTCGTCCAAATAATTTCGGAAAGTTTCCAATCGGACGGAACGCACGATCATGCTATCCCTCCCCGGACGAGAT
>JAISDV010000075.1 GCA_031264545.1 Oscillospiraceae bacterium
ATAACGTCCGCGCCCCAGTCGCCAAGGACACGCGCGCACATCGGACCCGCCACATAGGTGGACATATCCACCACCTTGATGCCGGACATAATCTTCTCTGACATAAGCTACCTCCATAATTTTGATGTTGGGTTTCGGTCTCCTGAGTTCCTCTTTATACTAGATAAGCAAGTGCCGCGCCAAACAGAACAGGGCTGCCAAAAACAAAAAACTTTATGTATGTCTTTTATATTTGAGACAAATTATTGTGCCCTGTGCACAATTTTTCTGACATAAAAACGCGAGATGTTTTGCATAATGCAAATTATTTTTGCATTATGCAAAACGTCGCTCTTCTATCTTCGGAGCTTCCTGTAGAGGGTCGACGGGGGTACGCCCAAAGCGCCCGCCGCTTTCGGAATGGTCTTGTATTCCTCGAGCGCCATATCGATCAGCTGCCGCTCCATCTGCTCCTGCGCCTTAGACAGCGTCGTCAACCCCGTCACCTTGACGAACGCCTCCGCAGAATCCCCGCAATCGCTTTCGATGTCGAGCTTGAGGATGGGCAGCAGATCCTCCCTGAGCAGCGGGCCATCCTCGGACAGGATGACGACACGCTCGACCACGTTTTTGATCTGGCGGACGTTGCCGCGCCAAGGCAGGCGGCAGAGATAGTTATAGGCCGCCGCAGAGATCTGGACGTTTCTTTTGTATTTGTTGTTATAAAACGACAGAAAGTGCTCGACCAGCGGGATAATATCCTCCCGCCGCTCCCGGATCGGCGTCACGTATATCGGGATGACGCTGAGCCTGTAAAGCAGATCCTGGCGGAATACCGAGCCGTCCAGCAGCTTTGCCGGGCTGAGGTTTGTGGCGCTGATGTAGCGCACGTCGATTCCCGAGTCTTTCGTCGAGCCGATACGCCTTAAAAAACCGTCCTGCAGGACGCGCAGGAGCTTGCCCTGCACCTCGAACGGAAGCTCGCCGATCTCGTCGAGGAAAAAGGTTCCGCCGTCGGCCTCCTCAAGCAAGCCCCTTTTGCCGCCCTTCCTGCTGCCGGTGAAGGCCCCCTCGACATAGCCGAAGAGCTCGGACTCGATAAGCTCCCGCGGGATCGCCGCGCAATTGACGGCGACAAAGGCCCTGTCCTTCCTGTCGCTGTTGCGGTGGATGCATTTTGCAATCTCCTCCTTGCCCACGCCCGATTCCCCGGTGATGAACACCGAGGCGTCGGACTTCGACGCGCGCATCGCGAGCTTGAGCGTGTCTTCCATCTTCTTGCTGGAGGAGATGATCGAATCCGTCTTTTCAAACTCCGCAAGCCTTTGCACCATGCCGGAATAGTACTGATTGAGTTTTTCGGAGGCGGCCAGCTGCTCCTCCAGCTGGATAAGCTCCGTCATGTCCCTGCCTGTTGCGACGATATACCGCAGCCGCCCGTTTTCGATGATCGGAACCGCGGAATACAGGATCGTTTTATCAAGGCCCTTACTGTCGAGTTTATAGCGGACATTTTTCTGCAGAGGCCTGCGCTGCTTTGCCACCAAGCCGACGATCGACTGCCCGTCGAAGATCAGCGGCTCAAGCACCTCGTCGATATAATGGCCGAGCAGCTCCTCCGGCGCCATATCGGCAAGCTCCTGAAGCTGGGATCGGCCGGTTTCGTTTATCATGAGAACCGTTTTGTCCGCGTCGCAGACCGCAATTATCGCGTCGATCGCGTCGATGACCGTCTGGAGTATGTTTTTCCCGAATATGCTCATCGGATCATTGCTTAGCGCGTTCATAACAAATCCGCCCCGATCAACAAAATGATGCGATTCGTATCAGCCCATATGTTCAGGCAAGCTATTAAACATATGGCTAATTATACCATAACAGTCCGACTCATACAAGCCAGATGGAAAACAAGATTTCACGGCAAAAGACGGCTTCCGGCTATTGCCGGCCGCCGCCTTTTGCCATTTCTCCCGCTGTCTCAGTGCGACAGCCTCTTTTTGAATATTAAACGGTCAGGTGACGGTAATGATACATTCAGCCGTGAAGGCGCCGTCCTTCGTCGTAACAGTAACAGTGGCCGTCCCGGCCTTAAGCGCGGTCACGGTGCCTGTGGACGATACGGTTGCGACTGTTTTATTGTTGGAGCTCCAGGTCAGGGATTTGTCGGTAGCGTCCGCGGGACTGACCGCCGCAATCAGCTTCTGCGTCTTGCCCTTCGCGAGCGTGATCGTCGCCGCGTCCAGGGAGACGCCCAGGACAGGCTGTGTCACAGTCACCGAGCAGGTATCCTTTTTGGCGCCGTCGACGGTCGTTGCGGTGATTGTCGCGGTCCCGGCCTTGATTCCGGTCACAACACCGTCAGCGGATACCTCAGCCACGCCGGGATTGCTGCTGGTCCAGATCACGGACTTGTCTGTAGCGTCTGCCGGTTTTACGGTTGCCGTCAGGGCGGAGGAGACGCCCGCGGCGACCTTCAGGGTGGACGGCGTGAGGTCGACGCCGGTGACAGGCTGCGTCACAGTGACGCGGCAGGTCTCTATTTTCAGGCTCTCATCCGAAATGACGGCGGTGATATCCACGGCACCCGCCTTTTTGGCTGTCACAACGCCTGCGGAGGAAACAGTGGCCACGGAAGTATCGGATGAGCTCCACTGGAGCTTGCCGGCAGTCACATTTCCGGAGCTAACGTCGGCGCCGGTAAGCGCGACGGTCACTTTTCCGCCCTTGGCGACCGCGAGAGCGCCGGATTCAAACCCCCAGTCTGTGTAGAAAGTCTGCGTTGATACGACCGAGAGTTTCTTTACAGCGTTCGGCGTGTTGCTCGGATTGCTGCCGTTCACATTATCGATCGTGAATACCTGACCAGTCAGATTGGCGCCTGTGACCCTGTAGTCGGTCCGGGTCCTGCTTGCGCCCGAAGCGTCCATCGAAGTCACAGTGAGATCGACCTTGCAGTCGAGATCCAGAAGCGGTATTGTTGTGAAGACGGCTTTATACCCTTCCTTGGGCATCAGGACCTCAATATCGGTATCATTATTTGAAGGCACCGGTAAAAAGTAGAATTTATCGCTGGTGAAGCCCTCGCGCGCCTCACCGTCGGAACGGGCGACCAGGTTGCCGGAGGCGTCGTAAATGGCGGTTTTGATCGAGGACGTGGCGCTTGTCACATGCAGCTTAATAGTGTCGGACATGCCGACCGGATCGACGACGGGGTTCGGGGGCAGGTACTGATACTCGTTGGCGATCAGTTTGTTCAGCGTAACAAGGACCCGGGGATCCATGATGATCAGCAGATGGGCCGATTTTTCAAAATTGATATACCTCAGGCGGCCATCGCCGTTCATGCTGATCCCCGCAACGAGCCCATCGCCCTCTTTCGAGTAAACGGCGCCCTGGTAGACCGCTTTGCTTCCGACTTTTTTATATACGGCGCTGACCGGCGTGATGAAACCGGATTGACTGCCGAGCAGCATGACGTCAACTCCGTCCCATTGGCCGATCGGATCCCCGTTGAAGACGGTTTCACGCAGATATTTCATGCTTTTGGTGGTGTTGCCGTCCACAAGCAGGTCGTTAATATTGTCGCTCTGTTTCAGCAGGCTGTAATATTCTGCAGCGGTGTTTATATATTGGGTTGTGGTCGCGCTTGTCTTGTATACCAGAGGGATCTTGCTGATATACTCGGGGCCGGCCATCAGCTGGTAGATATTGGGAG
This sequence comes from Oscillospiraceae bacterium, assembly GCA_031264545.1. Classification (GTDB taxonomy): domain Bacteria; phylum Bacillota; class Clostridia; order Oscillospirales; family Oscillospiraceae; genus UBA2658. Next base: position 3,695 of record JAISDV010000075.1, read on the forward strand.
AGTTGACCGTCCAGCTCCTGACATAATGCCGGGTAAGCGGTTTGACGAAGACGTCGTAGCCCAATTGAACCAGTCCCATGAACAACGTGCCGTCGAACATGGTCATGGTGCCGGTCTCGGGCGGTTCCAGCGCCGTGAAGGTTCCGAGCAGCGGCGCCGCGATAAGGAAGGCTCTCTCCACCATAGCTTTATTCTCAGCGCTGAGAGAGATGAAGGTCGTAGCCAGCAGGCCGCCGTTGCTGTGGGTGATCAGGATCACTTTTTCGTAACCCTTCGCTTTTATGTCGTCTTCCAGTTCCTTAGCGGTCACCTGAAGATCCTGCAGCCAATTGTATGAAAAGAGAACGACGTCGTATTCGCCGTCCATATTTCTGGCTTTCAGTCCCGCCTTCAGACTGAGGATCATGGGCTCAAAACAGAAAATGGTGCCGCTCGTATCACGGCTTCTGTCCGCATACGCCAGCATACCCGTGCCATCGGGATTGTTTGCCATCTGAGACTTCAGACCAATCAGGTCCCGCGCAATGTCGGGTACGATACCCAGTCCCGCCCAAATCTCGCCTCCGTATGTGTCATACAGGCGGGACTCGGCAAAGCCGGGCAAAATGTAGATCGCTTTTTTGGGTGCCGCCGCATCCGCGGCCGGCGCTAAGTCGAAGGCGGCGAGACTGACCATGCAGCACAACGCCAAGAGAAACGCCAGGCTTTTTTTGATACGCTTTTTCACTGAAAACATCCCCTTTACATCATATTTTTACATGGAAAACCCATGGTTACGCTTGTATTGATATTTTTGATACCAGTATATCAACCAAGCCGCGCCCCGTCAAGCAGACGAAGCGGACAGTAACGGATGAAATTGACAGACAGGTAAAAAAATTATATAATACAGGCAAAATTTATTTAAATTTTTCGTCAGTACGGCAGTCTGCTTTCAGGCAGGAGATAGGGTGCGGCGCTTCACACGAAGGGCCGGCTGTTTCGGATAGACCGGCGGAGGGTAAGCTTGAGCAAAAAACTGTTAATGATCCTGAATCCGGCTGCGGGCAGCGGCGGCGGCGTGCTGTCCGTTGGACCGGTGATGGCGGT
>JAISDV010000095.1 GCA_031264545.1 Oscillospiraceae bacterium
GTTTGACGACGCCCTCGATCTGCCGTATGTTCGATTTGATGGTCTCGGCAATGTATTCTACCACGTCGTCCGGCAGGACCATACCGAGCTGGGCGGCCTTGCTTCGGATAATGGCCATGCGCGTTTCGATGTCCGGCGGATGAATATCCGCCATCAGGCCGCCCTCGAAGCGGCTGCGGAGCCTGTCCTCGAGCTGGACCATCTCCAACGGCGGCCTGTCGGAGGTGATGACGATCTGCTTGCCGGCCTCGTAAAGGTTGTTGAAGGTGTGGAAAAATTCCTCCTGTACGGCGTTTTTTCCGGCGATAAACTGGATGTCGTCAACGAGCAGCAGATCAACATAACGGTATTTGTTGCGGAACGCCTCCTGCGTATTTTCCCTGAGCGACTGGACCAGCTGGTTGAGAAAATCGTCGCCTTTGACATAAGCGAGTTTTGCAGAGGTGTTCGTCTCGTGTATTTTCTGCCCGATGGACAGCAGCAGATGGGTTTTGCCCAGCCCGGAATTGCCGTAGATAAACAGGGGATTAAAGTTTACGCCGCCGGGGTTTTCCGCGACGGCGACGGCAGCGGCGTGGGCGTATTCGTTGGATTTTCCGACGATGAATTTATTGAAGGTATAGCCGGCGACCTCCGGCAGGCTGTCGTCCTTTTCGCAGGTCTGCTCATAATCGTCGAGCTCGTCCTCGGCGAGGACAAGCAGCTCGAACGAGCAGGAAAAAAGCTCGGACAGGACAGCGGTAATCGTGCCGGCGAAGCGCTGGGTGATAATATTTCGCTTGAATTCTGTGGGCGTGTAGAGGACGAGTCTGGTATCGAGGATCTCAACAGGCCGGCAGTCGGAAAACCAGGTGTTAATCGAGGTGCTGGTAAGCTCTGTTGAGAGGGTGCTCATGACACTGTCCCAAACATCATTGACGGTGTTCATCAGTATTTTTTCTCCTTTTGAGGAAAGGATGTCAGTAAATTTCAATTAATTGATTATAGCAAAAAACGCGGAGATTTACAAGCTATAAATTATAATTAAATATATATAATGTATCGCGGTTCAGCCGAGATTTTTCACTTGCTTTCGGCCGGAAAATCGCGTAATATGGATATGCTCCGGATTTTTGATCTCGGGGATAATACTGCGTACCCGGAAAATCCGGGCGGAAACTTATGAACACCGAGAGGAAACGCGATGCATACCTTAGCGAAGGCGATATTCAACGACAAAAATTTTGCGCGGCTCCCCGCTTGCGTGGAAGGCGGCGCCCTGCCCGTTCTCGCAGTCGGTCTCGGCAAAACCGGCCGGGCAAATCTGGCTGCCGGGCTGCGCCTTGTGACCGGCAGGCCGCTTTTTGTCATTTGTGCGGACGAAATCGCCGCGGAAGGCTTCTGCCGTGATCTGGCGCTGTTCCTTGATGAGCCGTGTGAAATCCTGACAAACCGCGACATGAACTTTTACGGCGCCGATGGCGTCTCGCGTGAGGCGGAGCAAAAGCGTATAAAGCGGCTCTATGCGCTGGCAAAGGCTTGTGCGCCGGTCACGGTCTGTACGGTTACGGGGCTTTTGCAGAGAACCGTTCCCGCCGCCGCGCTGCGGGACTCCGCGCTGACGCTCGCGGACGGGCAGGCCTGCCCGCCGGAGACCGTGGAGACGGCGCTGCTCCGCTGCGGCTATAAAAGGAGCGTCCAGGTTGAAGGCCCGGGACAGTTTTCACGCCGCGGTGGGATTCTGGACTTTTTCTCTCCGGCCTATGACGCGCCCGTCCGCTGCGAATTCTGGGGCGACGAAGTGGATTCGATGGGCTTCTTCGATATTTCCAGCCAGCGGCGGACAGAGCCGCTTAAGTGCTGTAAGATTCTGCCCTCGCGGGAAATTTTGCCGTCTTTGGGCGAAGCGGAGCTGCTTCCGGACAGGCTTCACGACTTAATCAGCCGGGCGGAAAAACGCGGGAACCGAAAGCTTGCGGATACCCTGCGCGCGGACGCGGAAAAATTCTCCGAAGCGGATAATATCGCTGCCGCAGACAGATACGCCGCCCTGATATATCCGCAGTTTGCTGCTGCGGTGGATTATATCCCGGAGGAGGCCCTTGTTTTCCTGGATAAGCCCGGCAAGGTCTCCGAAACCGCCGCGGCTTTTTTCAGGCAGCACGCCGAGGACCTCAACAGCCTGCTCGAAAGTGGAATCATCAGCGGAAGGGCCGCGCAGTATTTTCTGCCTTGGGAAATAGCCGCAGAGCAGCTGAAGACCCACGCGCTGGTTATGGCCGACGACTTCACGGTCGGCCGCTATCCGGTCGAGCCGCGCAGCATTATCAGCGCCGCGGTCAAGCAGCTGCCGTCCTTTGGCGGAAGCGCCGAGACGGCGGTCGAGGATGTTAAACACTATATAAACGCCAACTTCAGCGTGGTTGTCCTCGCCTCGGATACGCGGCGGGCCGGCCGGCTGTGCGACTATTTTGTCGGAAAGGGTGTCGGAGCCTCGCTCGACATCGCGCTGGGCAGCCTGCCGCCTGAAGGCGGCTGCGTCGTTTCAGTCGGCGCGCTTTCCGCGGGGTATGAATACCCGGACGCAAAGCTCGCCGTCATCACCGACAGCCAGCTCGTCCGGGAAAGCCCGCGCAAGGCAAAAAAGAAACGGGCGCTCGGCGACCGCCAGGGGATTATGAGCTATGCCGACCTGTCTGTCGGAGATCTTGTTGTTCACGAATATCACGGCGTCGGCCGCTTCGCGGGGATTTTCCGGATGCCTGTTGACGGGATTGAAAAGGATTATATCAAGATTTGTTACGCCGGGACGGACAGCCTCTATGTTCCCGCGACCCAGCTCGACCTCATCTCAAAACATGTCGGCGGAAGCGAGGCCCGGCCGGTCAGGCTCTCGAAAATGGGCGGGACGGAATGGACGAAGACCAAGGCCCGCGCCAAGGCCGCGACAAAGGCGCTGGCCAAGGAGCTGATCCAGCTTTATGCCGAGCGGCAGAAGCTCAAAGGCCACGCCTTTTCACCGGATACCCTCTGGCAGACAGAATTCGAGGAGAATTTCGCCTATCAGGAGACTGACGATCAGCTCCGCTGTATCACGGAGATCAAGGCAGACATGGAAAAGGACCAGCCTATGGACAGGCTGCTCTGCGGCGATGTGGGCTACGGTAAGACCGAGGTCGCGTTTCGTGCCGTCATGAAATGCATACAGGACGGCCGGCAGGCCGCGATTCTGGCGCCGACGACCGTGCTTGCCCAGCAGCATTATCAGACAGCCTTGCAGCGCTTCTTCGGCTTTCCGGTTAATATTCATCTGCTCAACCGCTACCGCACGCCGGCGCAGGTCCGCCAGACGCTGGAGGATATCGAACGCGGCAAGGCTGACCTCGTGATCGGTACGCACAGGCTTCTTCAGAAGGACGTCTCCTTCCGGAACCTCGGCGTTCTCGTTGTCGACGAGGAGCAGCGCTTCGGCGTTTCGCATAAGGAGCGCCTGAAAGAAATGAGCCGGCAGGTCGACAGCCTGACGCTCTCGGCAACGCCGATCCCGAGAACGCTGAACATGGCATTTTCCGGCCTGCGCGACATGTCCACCATCGAGGAGCCGCCGCAGGATCGCCAGCCTGTGCAGACCTATGTCATGGAGCACGACTGGGACGTTGTCTGCGACGCGATGAAACGGGAGCTGCTGCGCGGCGGCCAGGTCTACTACGTCCACAACCGGATCGAGAGCATTGAGCGGACGGCCTCGCGCATTAAACGGCTGCTGGCGGACGCAGCCGTGTCCGTCGCACACGGGCGGATGGATGAGGAAACGCTTTCCGGCGTGATGGAGAACGTCGTCAACGGGGAGGTGCAGGTGCTGGTCTGTACCACGATTATCGAGACAGGCATCGACATTCCGAATGTTAACACGCTCATTATCGAGGATGCGGACCGGCTGGGTCTCGCCCAGCTGCACCAGCTCCGCGGAAGGGTCGGCCGATCCTCGCGGCGGGCCAGCGCCTATCTGACGTTTCGAAAGGATAAGGTGCTCACCGAAATCGCAGAGAAGCGGCTGTCGGCCATCCGTGAATTTGCCGAGTTCAACTCCGGCTTCAAGATCGCGATGCGGGATCTTGAAATCCGCGGCGCCGGCAACCTCCTCGGAGCGGAACAGAGCGGCCATCTGATCGACGTGGGATACGATTTATATTTGAAGCTGCTTGAGGAGGCCGTTTTAGAAGAAAAAGGCCGGAAGCCCAGGGTGCATACCTCGTGCAGCGCGGACCTCGCCGTTTCCGCGAATATCCCGGACAGCTATGTGCAGAGCTCGGAACAGCGGATGGATCTTTACCGCAGGATCGCGCTCATCCGTTCTGAGGCGGATGCCGACGAGCTTACGGACGAGCTGATTGACCGCTTCGGCGAGCCGCCCGCGAGTGTGAACGCGCTCATACACGTCGCGCTTCTCCGGAGCGAAGCGGAAGCGGCGGCGATCAGTGAGATTTCCCAAAAGTCGGGGCTGCTGCTGTTCATGCTCTCCGAATTCGACATGTCGCGCGTGTCCGCGCTTTACGGGCAGCCGGAATATAAGGGACGGGTGAAGGTCGAGGCGGGCAACAGGCCCGGCATCAGCCTGCGCCTGCGTTCGGGCAAACGCATTATTGAAACCGCGCGGAAATTCGTCGCCGACTACAGCGCCGCGGCGGCGCCGGCGGCCGGCGCTTAGCGCGTATGGGCGGGCGTTATTCCCGCTTCGGCAGCACAGGCTGCGCGTGCGCTGCGCCG